>NZ_JBSFXG010000009.1:0-273430 GCF_053595235.1 Streptomyces sp. NPDC002520
AGGTTGTCGATGCCGGTGAGTACATAGGACGTGCCGAGCGTCGCGATGATGGGCGGCACATGCAGATAGGTGATGACCGCGAAGTTCCCGCCTGCGGCCGCAGGGCCCCCGGCTTGGTCCGCGGGATCTGCCTGCCGTCCGTGCCGACCACCGTGCGGCCGTCGAGCGGCGCGTCCAGCCGTACGGTCCTCACGTACTGCTTGGCGATCAGGATGCACACCTTGTCCGGCCAGGGCTTCTCGGTCACGGTGACCTTCACCTGCCGCGGGCTCTCCTTCACCGACACCGCGTAGTCGGCGCACACGCCGCCCATGAAGCTCACGGTCAGCTCCCGGTCGTCGGCGGTGTAGCCGTCCACCTTCACGTCGTGCGACCGCGCGCCGGGCGACCGCGGTGACGACGTCGGTGACGAGGTCGGGTCCGGAGCCGGTGCCGGGGCCGACGGCGAGGTCAGGTACTTCGACTCGACCGCCGGGTACGTCACCGTGAAGGCGCCCTGCGCCGCCGAGCCCCGCACCTCGAACAGCCAGGACGGCACCAGCGTCTGCCGCCCGGCGACGGAGTGCGCGGCCAGCCCGAACACGGCCTTGTCCACGGTGAACGCGCCGGTCCCCGAAGCGGCGGCCGCCCGCGGCACCGACTCCGCCTTCGTCCCCGCCCCCGAACCGGTCTCCGGCTCCGCCTTCGCCCCCGGCGCGGGCGCGGGCGCGTTGCACAGCTGTTCCAGCCGGTCCTTCAACGGCACCGGACGCGCGCAGCCGCCGATGCCCATCCGGTGCCCGTGCCGCTGCGCCGCGTTCATCAGCGCCAGCGTCTTCCGCGCGCCCAGCACGGGGTAGGAGGCCCCCTTCACCGGCGCCACCAGCAGCCCGTGGCCGCCGACGACCGAGCCCTTCCTGTCGACGGTCAGACCGGTCGTCCAGCCGGACGTGGGCAGACCGCCCACCACGGGATCGGCGTTCACCACCCGCTGGGCGCCCATCACCTGACTCGCGTCGACCTTCGCGTCGTCCTGCCCGAGCGCCTTCAGTACGGGCGCCGCCGTCCGTGTCGCCACCGCCGTGCTCACCGGCTCGCCGGCCGGGGCGCCCGGGTCCTGCGTGCAGACGGTGACCTTCTCGCAGTTGTC
Source organism: Streptomyces sp. NPDC002520 (assembly GCF_053595235.1). NCBI lineage: Bacteria > Bacillati > Actinomycetota > Actinomycetes > Kitasatosporales > Streptomycetaceae > Streptomyces > Streptomyces sp. NPDC002520. The sequence continues at coordinate 1,130 of NZ_JBSFXG010000009.1, forward strand.
GGTGCCGGGCGCGTACCGGCTGATGGTCCAGCTGCCCGGCGCGTCCCCGGCCACCCGCAGGGCCGGCCCGAAACCGTCCTTGCCGCCGACGCGCCAGCCGCCGCCCTGCGCCACAGGCGTGCCGTCGACCCCGAGCGCCTCGGCCAGCCGGGCCACCGCGTCCTCGCCCACCCGGCCCCGCGGCGCGTACACCGGCGCCGAGCCGGGGCCGTCCGGCAGCTTCCCCGCGGCCGTGTACGTGGCGCCGTACGGATCCGGCTCACCGGGCGCGATGCCACCCGTGCCGGCCCCCGCCCAGCCGTCCAGGACGAGCGGCGGGGGAGTGCCGCCGCCACCGGACGCGCCCGCGTCGCTACGGCCGCTGGGCCCCCCGCTCGCCGCGAGGTACGCGCCACCGCCCCCGACCAGCAGCACGGCCGCCGCGACGGAGAAGACGACCAGGGGAGTACGGCGCCGCCCGGACGCCCCCTCGGTGTGCTCCGAGGGGCCGGGGTCCTCGTGCTCCGGGTTCCTGGGGGCCTCGGGGTTGTCAGGAGCCTCGGAATTCTCGGGCCGCTCGGTGTCCACCGCATCGCTCCTCGCTGGTTCGTGTCCCACGTCCCCGGCACGGGGGACGGCGATGGGACGCGCGAGGGGAGCGCACGGTTCCCGCCGGTGCGCTCGTCGCTCAGTCGCCGTAGTCGGACATGGCGTCCAGCAGCCGGGCGGACCGCGTCGGCACGGACACCCCGTGGATCAGCGACGGCGGCACCGGACGCGACGCGGCGTGCTCGGGAGCCGTCCAGCGCGGGGCCATCCGGGCGCAGTCGCCGCGCAGAGAGGCGAGATCGCCTTCGAGGTCGGCCGGGGCGGGCGAGGTGACCTTGAGGTTCGTCATGACGGCACCGTAGGCATGAGGAGTGCCGCGAAGAAAGGTCTACTATCGGGTAGTTTTGCCAGCTTCAGTGGCCGTCACCGAGCGGGTAGCGTGAACTGTCAACCCTCTTTCCCGTCGCCCACCACCCCTCCAACGAGCGCTGACGCGCGCGTTTCACTCATCCGCAGGAGAATGTCCGTCGTGCGCATCGCAGTCACCGGCTCCATCGCAACCGACCACCTCATGACCTTCCCCGGCCGCTTCGCCGACCAGTTCGTCGCGGACCAGCTGCACACGGTCTCGCTCTCCTTCCTGGTCGACAACCTGGACGTCCGCCGCGGCGGCGTCGGCGCGAACATCGCCTTCGGCATGGGCCAGCTCGGCACCCGGCCGATCCTGGCCGGGGCCGCGGGCTTCGACTTCGACGAGTACCGGGCCTGGCTCGACCGGCACGGTGTGGACACCGAGTCGGTCCGTATCTCCGAGACCCTGCACACCGCCCGCTTCGTGTGCACCACCGACGCCGACCACAACCAGATCGGCTCCTTCTACACCGGCGCGATGAGCGAGGCCCGCCTCATCGAGCTGAAGACCGTCGCCGACCGCGTCGGCGGTCTCGACCTGGTCCTCATCGGCGCCGACGACCCGGAGGGCATGCTCCGCCACACGGAGGAGTGCCGCTCCCGGAACATCCCGTTCGCCGCAGACTTCTCCCAGCAGATCGCCCGGATGGAGGGCGAGGAGATCCGGATACTGCTGGACGGGGCGACGTACCTCTTCTCCAACGAGTACGAGAAGGGCCTCATCGAGTCCAAGACCGGCTGGAGCGGCGCCGAGATCCTGTCCAAGGTCGGCCACCGCGTCACCACGCTCGGATCGCGGGGCGTGCGGATCGAGCGGGAGGGCGACGACCCGATCGAGGTCGGCTGCCCCGAGGAGGAGCGCAAGGCCGACCCCACGGGTGTCGGCGACGCCTTCCGCGCGGGCTTCCTGTCGGGTCTCGCGTGGGGTGTCTCGCTGGAGCGCGCGGCTCAGGTGGGCTGCATGCTGGCGACGCTCGTCATCGAGACGGTGGGGACGCAGGAGTACCAGCTGCGGCGGGGGCACTTCATGGAGCGGTTCACCAAGGCGTACGGGGACGAGGCGGCCGAGGAAGTTCTGGCTCACCTGAGCTGAGCGCCGTTGCCGTTGCCGGGTGCGGGTGCGGGTGCGTGGGGCTGAGCGCGCCGTTCCCCGCACCCCTTGGTCTCTCAGCTCGTCCGGCGGACCACGTACGCCGTGCCCCGCTGCGCCGGTTCCTCGCCCACGTACTCCTGGCCCCGCATCTCGCACCACGCCGGGATGTCCAGGCGGGCCGCCTCGTCGTCCGAGAGGACGCGGACGGTGCCGCCGACCGGCACCGTGCCGATCACCTTCGCCAGTTCGATGACCGGGATCGGGCACCGCTTGCCCAGGGAGTCGACGACCAGTTCCGCCGCCCGCACCACGGTGGCCGGGGCAGGCGCCCCCAGCTTCTCGCGGACCCCGGCCACGGTCGCCGGCAGGACGTCCAGGAAGCGTTCCACGTCCTCCTCGGCCGTTCCCGCCGGCAGGGAGACCCGTACGTTGCCCTCGCTCAGCACCCCCATCGCCTTCAGCACATGGCTGGGCGTCAGCGTGCTGCTCGTGCAGGAGGAACCGGACGAGACGGAGAAGCCCTCCCGGTCCAGCTCGTGCAGCAGGGCCTCGCCGTCGACATAGAGACAGGAGAAGGTGACGATCCCCGGCAGCCGCCGCTCGGCGTCGCCCACCACCTCCACGTCCGGCACCAGCTCCGGCACGCGGGTCCGGATCCGCTCCGTCAGCTCCCGCAGCCGTACCGCCTCCTGGGCCGCCTCGGCCCGTACGGCCCGCAAGGAGGCCACGGCCGCCACGATCGCCGGGATGTTCTCGAAGCCGGCCGAGCGCCCGGACTCCCTTTCGTCGACCGGGCCTTGGGCGGCGAAGCGCACGCCCTTGCGCACGACGAGCAGTCCGACCCCCGAGGGCCCGCCCCACTTGTGGGCGCTGCCCGTCAGCAGCGACCAGTTCCCCTCCACCGGCCCCCACCCCAGCGACTGGGCGGCGTCCACCAGCAGGGGCACCCCGGCCGCCCGGCACGCCTCGGCCACCTCGGCCACCGGCTGCACGGTGCCCACCTCGTGGTTGGCCGACTGGAGAGCGGCCAGCGCGGTGTCCGGCCGGAGCGCGGCCGCGTAGGCCGACGGGTCCACCGCTCCTGCCCGGTCGACGGCCACTTGGGTGACACTCCCGCCGTCCGCCTCGAACAATTCCGCCGAATGGAGGACGGAGGAATGTTCGACGGCCGACACGATCAGGTGGCGCCCCACCCGCCGACGTCCGGCCGACGCCCCCGCGATCCCGGTGTGGACGGCACGGGTCCCCGAGGGCGTGAACACCACCTCGTCCGGCCGGCACCCCACCGCATCCGCGGCCGCCTCCCGAGCGGCGTCCAGCAGCATCCGTGCCTTGCGCCCCTCCCGGTAGAGACGGGCGGGATCCGCCCACCCCTCCTCCAGAGAGGCCAACAGAGCCTGACGGGCCACAGGGTGGAGAGGGGCGGAGGAGGCGGCGTCGAAGTAGGGCACACAGCAACGTTAAGTCTTCGGTGGGAGCGGCCGGCCCAGGGGTGCCGGGCCGGGCCGGCATGCGGCTCCGTCGCGTGCGCTGCGACCAGCCACAACGCACCCGCACCCGCCCGTCAAACCCCCACAACCCGAGCTATTGGGCACCCGTTCCCACCCCAACAGGGTGACAGGCGACGCGTATGCCCCCCTCCCCGCGAACCCTCGAAGAGCGTCGGCTAGGGTTTGGTCCGCATAAACATCCAAACCCCTGCCCGCCGCAGGGCGGCGACCGACCAGCGAGAAGGCCGCAGCCGACCGCGCGGGCGAGACTCTCGGGAAGGCGCTACGTGAGTCCCAACGGCTCCGACCGCTCGCCGCGGCGCCCGATGCGGCGGAAGCTGCTGCAGGCACTGACCGCGGGCCTGGTCCTGGCGACCGCAACCGGTTGCACATACAAGGACTTCCCCCGCCTTGGCATGCCCACCCCGACCACGGAAGAGGCTCCGCGGATCCTCTCCCTGTGGCAGGGCTCCTGGGCTGCCGCACTGGCCACCGGCGTGCTGGTGTGGGGCCTGATCCTGTGGAGCACCATCTTCCACCGGCGCAGCCGCACCAAGGTCGAGGTTCCTCCGCAGACCCGGTACAACATGCCGATCGAGGCCCTGTACACGGTGGTCCCGATCATCATCATCTCGGTGCTCTTCTACTTCACGGCCCGGGACGAGACGAAGCTTCTCAGTCTCACCGACAAGAAGGCCGACGTCACGGTCAACGTGGTCGGCTTCCAGTGGAGCTGGGGCTTCAACTACATCGAGAGCGTCCCGGGTTCCACCGGTGACGCCAAGACCGACAAGAACCTGGACGCCATTCCGGACCGGTTCAAGAAGGACTTCCCGGCGAACGCCGGCGGTGTCTACGACGTCGGTACCCCCGGTACGCGGAACCCGCAGACCGGCAACCCCGGTCCGACGCTGTGGCTCCCCAAGGGCAAGACGGTCCGCTTCGTCCTGACCTCGCGTGACGTCATCCACTCCTTCTGGGTGGTGCCGTTCCTCATGAAGCAGGACGTCATCCCGGGCCACACCAACGCCTTCCAGGTGACCCCCAATCAGGAGGGCACCTTCCTCGGCAAGTGCGCTGAGCTCTGCGGCGTCGACCACTCCAGGATGCTGTTCAACGTGAAGGTCGTCTCCCCCGAGCGTTACGAGCAGCACCTCAAGGACCTCGCCAAGAAGGGGCAGACCGGTTACCTTCCCGCCGGCATCGCGCAGACGAGCCACGAGAAGAACCGGGAGACGAACAACCTGTGAGCATCCTCAACGAACCCCAGGGTGCCGCGGCAGCTGAGGACTCGTACGAGAACGAGCTGCCGGTCAGGCGCAAGCAGCCCGGCAATGTCGTGGTGAAGTGGCTGACGACCACCGACCACAAGACGATCGGCACGCTGTATCTGGCGACGTCGTTCGCGTTCTTCCTGATCGGCGGCGTGATGGCGCTGCTCATGCGCGCCGAGCTGGCCCGTCCGGGCCTGCAGATCATGTCGAACGAGCAGTTCAACCAGGCGTTCACGATGCACGGCACGATCATGCTGCTGATGTTCGCGACGCCGCTGTTCGCCGGTTTCACGAACTGGATCATGCCGCTGCAGATCGGCGCGCCCGACGTGGCGTTCCCGCGGCTGAACATGTTCGCCTACTGGCTCTACCTGTTCGGCTCGACCATCGCCGTCGGCGGCTTCCTCACCCCGCAGGGTGCGGCCGACTTCGGCTGGTTCGCCTACTCCCCGCTGTCGGACGCGGTCCGCAGCCCGGGTGTCGGCGCCGACATGTGGATCATGGGTCTGGCCTTCTCCGGCTTCGGCACCATCCTCGGTGCGGTCAACTTCATCACCACGATCATCTGCATGCGTGCCCCGGGCATGACCATGTTCCGCATGCCGATCTTCGTGTGGAACGTGCTGCTGACCGCCGTCCTGGTCCTGCTCGCCTTCCCGGTCCTCGCGGCCGCGCTGTTCGCCCTGGAGGCGGACCGCAAATTCGGTGCGCACGTGTTCGACGCGGCAAATGGCGGAGCCCTGCTCTGGCAACACCTCTTCTGGTTCTTCGGCCATCCAGAGGTGTACATCATCGCGCTGCCGTTCTTCGGCATCATCTCCGAGGTCATCCCGGTCTTCTCCCGCAAGCCGATGTTCGGCTACATGGGTCTGATCGCCGCGACCATCGCGATCGCCGGTCTGTCCGTGACGGTGTGGGCCCACCACATGTACGTCACCGGTGGTGTGCTGCTGCCGTTCTTCTCCTTCATGACGTTCCTGATCGCGGTTCCGACCGGCGTGAAGTTCTTCAACTGGATCGGCACGATGTGGAAGGGCAGTCTGTCCTTCGAGACGCCGATGCTGTGGGCGACCGGCTTCCTGGTCACCTTCACCTTCGGTGGTCTGACCGGTGTCATCCTGGCCTCGCCGCCGCTTGACTTCCACGTCTCCGACTCGTACTTCGTGGTGGCCCACTTCCACTACGTGGTGTTCGGTACGGTCGTCTTCGCGATGTTCTCCGGCTTCCACTTCTGGTGGCCGAAGTTCACCGGCAAGATGCTGGACGAGCGCCTCGGCAAGATCACCTTCTGGACGCTGTTCATCGGCTTCCACACCACGTTCCTGGTCCAGCACTGGCTGGGTGCGGAAGGCATGCCCCGCCGGTACGCCGACTATCTGGCGGCCGACGGCTTCACGGCGCTGAACACGGTCTCGACGATCGGTTCGTTCCTGCTCGGCCTGTCGATCCTGCCGTTCCTCTACAACGTCTGGAAGACGGCCAAGTACGGCAAGCCGGTCGGCGTGGACGACCCGTGGGGCTACGGCCGCTCGCTCGAGTGGGCGACGTCCTGCCCGCCGCCGCGGCACAACTTCCTCACCCTGCCGCGGATCCGCAGCGAATCCCCGGCGTTCGACCTGCACCACCCCGAGATCGCCGCCCTCGAGCAGCTTGGGGCCTCTGGCCACGGTGCCATCGCGGGCAGCAAGGAGGCCGGCAAGTGAAGATCCAGGGTCGGATGTTCATCTGGCTGAGCTTCTTCATGCTGATCATGGCCGTCGTGTACGGCGTGTGGTCGAAGGAGCCGGCCGGTACCACGGCGCTCTTCCTGGCCTTCGGGCTGTCGGTCATGATCGGCTTCTACCTGGGCTTCACCGCCCGCCGGGTGGACGCCGGTGCGCAGGACGACAAGGAGGCCGACGTCGCGGACGACGCGGGCGAGCTGGGCTTCTTCAGCCCGCACAGCTGGCAGCCGCTCGCCCTGGGCGTCGGCGGCGCGCTGGCCTTCCTCGGCATCGCCGTCGGCTGGTGGCTGGTGTACTTCTCGGCACCGATCATCATGATCGGCCTGTTCGGCTGGGTGTTCGAGTACTACCGCGGTGAGAACCGCACCCAGTAGCACGCGCTGAGACACGCCGGGAGCCCGGACCTCCGTCAGGAGAGTCCGGGCTCCTGCGTTTACAGCAGTGTCTGTCCCCCATATGGGTTACTTGGCGCGCTCATAAGGTCTGCACCTCATAGCGTGATCATATGAACCACACTGCGCGGACCCGCATCGTCGTCAGCTGCACCCTGCTGGTGACCGCCCTCGGCGCGGGCGTCACCGCCTGCAGTTCGCACGGCAACGCCCTGGCGGACAAGCCCTACGACGCAGCGGGTCAGATCTCCTTCAACGGCCCCACCGGTGCGGGGAAACAGGCCGATCCGGACAAGCCCCTGGAGGTCACCGTCAAGGACGGTGACGGCCGCATCACGGACGTGACCGCCCAGGACTCCACAGGGCGCTATGTGACGGGCGAACTGAGCGCCGACGGCAGCCGGTGGCACAGCACCTCCCCGCTGGCCGCCAACGCCCACTACACGGTCCGCGTCAGCACCGAGGACGACGACGGCGCACCGGGCCGCAAGCTGCTCACCTTCGACACCACCAAGCCCACCAGCAAGAAGCGGCTGACCGTCACCTTCGGGCCGGACGCAGGCGAGTACGGCGTCGGGCAGCCCATCACCGCGCAACTCGACCAGGCGGTCAAGGACACGGCGCAGCGGGCCGTCGTGGAGCGCGCCCTCAGGGTGGACTCGGTGCCGGCCGTGCAGGGCTCCTGGTACTGGGTGAGCGACAAGGAACTCCACTACCGCCCCAAGGACTACTGGCCCGCCCACACCACCATCCAGGTCCACAGCAACCTGGACGGCGTCAAGGTCGGCGACCGCCTCTGGGGCGGCACGGCCAAGCCCCTGAAGATCACCACCGGGGACAAGATCGAGGCCGTCACGGACGCCGCCACGCACCAGCTGACGTACTACAAGAACGGCAAGGCGGTGAACTCGATCCCGGTCACCACGGGCAAGCCCGGCTTCGAGACCCGCAACGGCGTCAAGGTGGTCCTGGAGAAGCAGTACTTCGTACGCATGAAGGGCACCACCGTCGGCATCGCCGAGGGCAGCGCCGACTCCTACGACCTGCCGGTCTACTACGCCACCCGGGTGACCTGGTCCGGCGAGTACGTGCACGCCGCACCCTGGTCCGTGGGCTCCCAGGGCTACGCGAACGTCAGCCACGGCTGCACCGGCATGAGCACCGGAAACGCCGAGTGGTTCTTCCAGAACATCCACGAGGGCGACATCGTCAAGGTCGTCAACTCGGGCGGCAGCCAGATGGAACCCTTCGGCAACGGCTTCGGCGACTGGAACCTCGACTGGGCCAAGTGGCGCACCGGCAGCGCGCTCGGCAACGGCGCTGCCGACGCCCCGGCCCCCGAGAACACGGCCCGCCTCCAGCCGGCGGCGGTGTGACCCACGCAGGGGCGCGGGGCCCGCGCGACCGGCCGTGACGGACCGGCACTCGCGCACACCCCCGCGCCCCGCGGACGCCCAGGCGCTCAGGCGCCCGCGTCTACGCGCTCAGCAGCCTCTTCCGGCGCAGCAGAGAGGCCAGCGCCGAGGCGAACTCCACAGGATCGACCGGCAGGGTGACCGCCGCGTCGGCGCGGCTCCACGTGGCCAGCCACGCGTCCTGGGGCCGCCCCATCAGCAGCAGCACGGGCGGGCACTCGAACACCTCGTCCTTGATCTGCCGGCACACGCCCATGCCTCCCATCGGCACGGCCTCGCAGTCCAGGACGCACACGTCGATGCCGCCCTTGTCCAACTCCCTGAGCACCGCCTCGGGAGTCGCGCACTCCATGAACTGAACGAGCGGCACATCGGGAGCCGGCCTGCGGCCTGCGGCCAACCGCACCTGTTCCCTGGTGTTGGAGTCGTCGCTGTAGACCAGCACCGTGGCGGTCGGCTGCATTGTTCCTCCGGGAGACGTCAGCGTCGTACGGACAGGACGGACGGGGCCGTTTGGGCGGATGTTACTCCCATGAACACCACGTCAACACCGGTTCGGCGGGCAGCAACACTCCGAACGGCACCCCCCGGGGTGAGCGCGAGATAAGCGACCGACATAATGTCGGTCGTGGCGACAGCAACGACAGTAGAAACCGGGCACGCGCACCCGTCGGTCAACCGGCCGAACCTCACCAGCGTCGGAACCATCATCTGGCTGAGTTCCGAGCTGATGTTCTTCGCGGCCCTCTTCGCGATGTACTTCACCCTCCGGTCGGTGACCGGACCGGCGCACTGGAAGGAGATGGCGCACGCGCTCAACGTGCCCTTCTCCGCGACGAACACCACGATCCTGGTGCTCTCCTCGCTCACCTGTCAGCTCGGCGTGTTCGCGGCCGAGCGCGGTGACGTGAAGAAGCTCCGTGGCTGGTTCATCCTCACGTTCATCATGGGTGCGATCTTCATCGGCGGTCAGATCTACGAGTACACCGAGCTGGTGAAGAAGGACGGCATCTCGCTCTCCTCCGACCCGTACGGCTCGGTGTTCTACCTGACCACCGGCTTCCACGGCCTGCACGTGACGGGCGGTCTCATCGCCTTCCTGCTGGTCCTCGGCCGCACCTACGCGGCGAAGAGGTTCACTCACGAGCAGGCGACCGCCGCCATCGTCGTGTCCTACTACTGGCACTTCGTCGATGTCGTCTGGATCGGCCTTTTCGCCACGATCTACCTGATCAAGTAGCCGGGACCGTTCCCGCACATCCAGAAGCACCGACGCAGAAGATCCTGACACCGGGGTAATCCGTGAAAAAGCTCTCCGCACGACGACGCCATCCGCTGGCGGCGGTCGTCGTCCTACTCCTCGCGCTGGCGGCCACTGGGGGGCTGTACGCCGCGTTCGCACCCGCGGGCAAGGCGCAGGCCGATGAATCCTCCCAGTCCCTGACCATCAAGGAGGGCAAGAAGCTCTACGAGGTCGGCTGCGCCAGCTGCCACGGCACCGGTGGCCAGGGCTCCTCCGACGGGCCGAGCCTGGTCGGTGTGGGCGCCGCCGCGGTCGACTTCCAGGTCAGCACCGGCCGTATGCCGGCGTCCACCTCGCAGATGGCTCAGCTCCCGCGCAAGAAGCCCGTCTACACGCAGGACCAGATCGACCAGCTCGCCGCGTACGTGGCCTCGCTGGGCGCCGGTCCGAGCGTGCCCACGAGCGAGCAGTACGGTCCGGGCGGCGCGGACATCGGCAAGGGTGGCGAGCTGTTCCGCAGCAACTGCGCGCAGTGCCACAACTTCACCGGTAAGGGCGGTGCCCTGACCAAGGGCAAGTACGCCCCGAACCTCGATGGCGTCTCGCCGAAGCACATCTACGAGGCCATGCAGACGGGCCCGCAGAACATGCCGTCCTTCTCCGACACCACGCTGTCGGAGAAGAACAAGAAGGACATCATCGCGTACCTCGACGCGGTCAACGGCAGCAAGACGGAGAACCCGGGCGGTCTGGATCTGGGCGGCATCGGGCCGGTCAGTGAGGGTCTGTTCGCCTGGATCTTCGGCCTCGGCGCGCTGGTCGCGGTCGCCGTCTGGGTCGCCGCTCGGACCGCAAAGGCCAAGAAGTCATGAGTAGCCAAGACATTCCAGAAGAGAACCTGCCGGCTGAGTCCGCAGGACACAACGAGCACGCGCACGGCGTGGTGAGCGTCGCGGACGAGGAGAACCCGTTCGCCGACCCGGGGCTGCCGCCCCACGAGCACCGCATCCAGGACATCGACGAGCGGGCCGCCAAGCGGTCCGAGCGCGTGGTCGCCCTGCTGTTCACGGTGTCGATGCTGGCCACCGTCGGCTTCATCGCCTCGTACGTGACGATCCCGCGCGACAAGTCGGTCTTCGTCTTCCCGATCGGTCACATCAGCGCGCTGAACTTCGCGCTGGGTCTGACTCTCGGTGTGGCGCTGTTCTGCATCGGCGCGGGCGCGGTCCACTGGGCCCGCACCCTGATGTCCGACGCGGAGATCGCCGACGAGCGTCACGCGATCGCCGCCTCTCCCGAGGTCCGCGCGCAGGTCTTCGACGACTTCCGCCAGGGCGCCAAGGAGTCCGCGATCGGCCGTCGCAAGCTGATCCGCAACACGATGTTCGGCGCGCTGGCCCTGGTGCCGCTCTCCGGCGTCATGCTGCTGCGCGACCTCGGCCCGCTGCCGCACAAGTCGCTTCGTCACACCCTGTGGGCGAAGGGCAAGCTGCTCGTCAACATGAACACCAACGAGCCGCTGCGTCCCGAGGACGTCGCCGTCGGTTCGCTGACCTTCGCCAAGCCCGAGGGCCTGGAGGAGACCGACGAGGACTTCCAGAACGAGATCGCCAAGGCCGCCCTGATGATCATTCGGCTCCAGCCGAACAACATCAAGGACAAGCAAGAGCTCGAGTGGTCGCACGAGGGCATCGTCGCGTACTCGAAGATCTGCACCCACGTGGGTTGCCCGATCTCCCTGTACGAGCAGCAGACGCACCACGTGCTGTGCCCGTGCCACCAGTCCACCTTCGACCTCTCCGACGGCGCCCGAGTGATCTTCGGTCCCGCCGGTCACGCCCTGCCGCAGCTGCGCATCGGCGTGAACGAAGAGGGTTACCTCCAGGCTCTCGGTGACTTCGCGGAGCCCGTCGGTCCTGCATTCTGGGAGCGCGGATGAGTACTGCATCGAACGCATCGAATTCGTCCGCCGGCGCGGCGGGCACCTCGCGCGGGAAGGCTCCGGCCGGCGAGCGCGTCGCCGACTGGGCGGACGGCCGGCTCGGGATCTACTCCCTGGCCAAGGCCAACATGCGCAAGATCTTCCCCGACCACTGGTCGTTCATGCTGGGTGAGGTCTGCCTCTACAGCTTCCTCATCATCATCCTGACCGGTGTCTACCTGACGCTGTTCTTCCACCCGTCGATGAACGAGGTGGAGTACCACGGCAGCTACGTCCCGCTCCAGGGACAGCTGATGTCCGAGGCGTTCAACTCGACCCTGCACATCAGCTTCGACGTGCGCGGTGGTCTGCTCATCCGGCAGATCCACCACTGGGCCGCGCTGATCTTCCTCGCCGGCATGTTCGTGCACATGATGCGCGTGTTCTTCACGGGCGCGTTCCGCAAGCCGCGTGAGATCAACTGGCTGTTCGGCTTCCTGCTGTTCGTCCTCGGCATGTTCACCGGCTTCACCGGTTACTCGCTCCCGGACGACCTGCTCTCCGGCACCGGTGTGCGCTTCACCGAGGGCGCGATCCTGTCCATGCCGATCGTCGGCACGTACATCTCGTACTTCCTCTTCGGCGGCGAGTTCCCCGGCCACGACTTCGTGGCCCGGTTCTACTCGATCCACATCCTGCTGCTGCCGGGCATCATGCTCGGTCTGGTCGTCGGCCACCTGATCCTGGTCTTCTACCACAAGCACACGCAGTTCGCGGGCCCCGGCAAGAAGGAGACGAACGTCGTCGGCATGCCGCTGCTGCCGGTGTACATGGCGAAGGCCGGTGGCTTCTTCTTCCTGGTCTTCGGCGTCATCGCGGCCATCGCGGCGGTCGCTCAGATCAACCCGATCTGGGCCATCGGCCCGTACCGGCCGGACCAGGTGTCCACCGGCGCCCAGCCCGACTGGTACATGGGCTTCGCCGAGGGTCTGGTCCGCTACATGCCGGGCTGGGAGATCAACTTCTGGGGTCACACGCTCGTCCTCGGCGTGTTCATCCCGCTGGTCCTCTTCGGTGTGGTCCTCACGGCGATCGCGGTGTACCCGTTCATCGAGTCCTGGGTCACCGGCGACAAGAGCGAGCACCACATCCTGGACCGCCCGCGCAACGCCCCGACGCGCACCGCGTTCGGTGTCGCCTGGGTGACCGTGTACATGATCGGTCTGGTCGGTGGTGGCAACGACCTGTGGGCCACCCACTTCCACCTGTCGATCAACGACGTGACCTGGTTCGTCCGTATCGGCTTCTTCGTCGGACCGGTCCTCGCGTTCATCATCACCAAGCGGATCTGCCTCGGCCTGCAGCGCCGGGACAAGGACAAGGTGCTGCACGGTCGCGAGACCGGCATCATCAAGCGCCTGCCGCACGGTGAGTTCATCGAGGTGCACGAGCCGCTCAGCCAGGAGCAGCTGCACACCCTCACGGCGCACCACCAGTACGAGCCGGCGCAGATCGGCCCGGCGGTGGACGAGAACGGTGTCGAGCGGAAGGTGAAGGGCACGGAGAAGCTGCGTGCCAAGCTCTCCAACGCCTACTTCGGCGAGGACAACCAGATCCCGAAGCCGTCTGTCGACGAGTACAAGGAGATCACGAGCGGCCACGGCCACCACTGATCCCCGCGTCGCCACGCCACGGTAGAAGGGCCCCGTCCGGTTTCGGACGGGGTCCTTCTCCGTGCTCACGGGTGGATAGGGTGGTGTACGACGAATCGAACCCGTGTACTCGACTGGAGCGGCTGATGAGCGCTGTGACCCCCGCTGGAGGCGACACCGCGGCGGGCCGTTCCTGGCCCGCCCTGCTGAACGGGCTGCTGGACGGCCGCGACCTGTCCGCCGACGAGACCGCGTGGGCGATGGACCGGATCATGCGCGGCGAGGCGACCGACGCCCAGATCGCCGGGTTCATGGTGGCGCTGCGGTCCAAGGGCGAGACGGTCCAGGAGATCATCGGGCTCGTCCGGACCATGTACGAGCACGCCAACGTGATCGAGGTGCCCGGCCCGGCGGTCGACATCGTCGGCACGGGCGGCGACGGCGCCAAGACGGTGAACATCTCCACGATGTCCTCGATCGTCGTGGCCGGCACGGGGGCGAAGGTCGTCAAGCACGGCAACCGCGCCGCGTCCTCCGCCTCCGGCTCCTCCGACGTCCTGGAGAAGCTCGGGGTCAACCTGAACCTGAGCCCGCAGCGCGTCGCCGAGGTCGCCGAGGAAGCCGGCATCACCATGTGCTTCGCGGTGAAGTTCCACCCGTCGCTGCGTCATGTCGCCGCCGCACGCGGCCAGTTGGGCATCCGGACGACCTTCAACGTTCTCGGCCCGCTGACCAACCCGGCCCGGGTGCGGGCCCAGGCGGTCGGCGTCGCCGACCCGCGCATGGCGCCCATCGTGGCCGGCGTCCTCGCCGAGCGCGGCAACTCCTCCCTGGTCTTCCGCGGCGACGACGGCCTCGACGAGCTGACGACCACGTCCACGTCCCGGGTCTGGGTGGTCCGGGACGGCAAGGTCAGGGAGGAGATCTTCAACCCGCGCGAGGTCGGCATCGACCTCGTCCCCATCGACGCCCTGCGCGGCGCCGACGCCGCCTACAACGCGGAGGTGGCACGGCGCCTGCTGGACGGCGAGCAGGGCCCGGTCCGCGACGCCGTCCTGCTGAACTCGGCGGCGGCCCTCGTCGCCCTGAACCCCACGGACGCCTCGCTCCCCGAGCAGATCCGTGAAGGGATGGCCAAGGCCGCCGAGTCCATCGACTCGGGCGCGGCGAAGCGGACGCTGGAGCGCTGGATCGCGGCCACCCACCGCTGACGTCCGCCCATGTGACGCGGGGCGCGGTCCAGATGGCGGACTGCGCCTTGCGCGTCGAAGATCGTGTGGCAGGATACGAACCAGGTCATGAGCGACAGTCATTCGGCCCCGGCCGACTGTCCGGCAACCCTCCGTCCGTGGCGGGGTGCCCCGGGTGAAGACCAGGTCGTAGGCAGCGAGGCCTACGGCAAGCGCGGACCCCTCACACACTCTGGGAAGTGTGGGGCCAGGGGTCCTGGTCGTTCGAGGGAGCCTTCCGTGAGCAAGCGAATGCGATAGGGCCGCAGAGCCCCGCCTCCGCATCCCCTTTCACCCTTCTCCGCCACATCGCACCGCGCTCGAGCATGTCCGCTCGCGCGGCGATTCCGGCCTGCCTCACGGGAGTTCGCCATGTCTGTCTTCACCGCTGCCGCCGCCCAGTCCGTCTGCCGTGAAATCTCCGGGTTTCTGCCCGTCCTCGGCCGGGACGTCACCGTGCCCCTCGTCACCGGCGGCGAGGTCACCTACGCCGCGCTCGACTACGCCGCCAGCGCCCCCGCCCTGCAGCGCGTCTGGGACGACGTCGCCGCGTACGCCCCCTACTACGGCAGCGTCCACCGCGGCGCCGGCTACCTGTCCCAGCTCTCCACCGACCTGTTCGAGAACGCCCGCAGGACGGTCGCCGAGTTCCTCGACTGCCGCGCCACCGACCAGGTGATCTTCACCCGCTCGACCACCGACTCCCTGAACCTGCTGGCCCGCGCGCTCCCCGCCGACTGCCAGGTCTTCGTCTTCGAGACCGAGCACCACGCCTCGCTGCTGCCCTGGCAGGACGCCCGGGTCACCTACCTCAACGCCCCGCGCACCCCGCGCCAGGCCGTCGAGACCCTGGAGCGGGCCCTCGCCGAGCGCACCGAGTCCAGTGAAGGGGGCCACGGCCCGGCCCTGGTCTGCGTCACCGGCGCCTCCAACGTCACCGGCGAGCTGTGGCCGGTGCGCGAACTGGCCGCCGCCGCGCACGCGCACGGCGCCCGGATCGTCCTGGACGCGGCCCAACTCGCCCCGCACCACCCGGTGTCGGTCACGGACCTGGACGTCGACTGGGTCGCCTTCTCCGGCCACAAGCTGTACGCGCCCTTCGGCTCCGGCGTGCTCGCAGGCCGCGCCGACTGGCTCCAGGCCGCGCAGCCGTACCTCGCGGGCGGCGGCGCGAGCCGTGCCGTATCCCGTCGCCAGGACGGCGGGGTGGACGTGCAGTGGCACGAGAGCGCGGCCCGCCACGAGGCCGGCTCCCCGAACGTCATCGGCGCCTACTCCATCGCCTCCGCCTGCAAGGCGCTCACCGAGACCGGCTTCGAGGCGCTCGTCGCCCGCGAGCGGCACCTGATCGCCACGGTCCGCGAGGGCCTCGCCGAGGTGCCCGAGGTGAAGGTCCTCTCCCTCTTCGGCGACGACGCCCCGCGCGTCGGCGTCATTTCCTTCGTCGTCGAGGGCTGGAACAGCTCCCACTTCGCCGCCGCCCTCTCCGCCGAGTACGGCATCGGCGTCCGCGACGGCCTGTTCTGCGCCCACCCGCTGGTCCGCACCCTCCTCGGCAGCGACCCGGGGACCCAGGGCGAGTGCGGCGCCCCCGAGGCCGCGCCCGGCGAGAAGTCCCTGAACGCCATCCGTGTCAGCTTCGGCGCGGGAACCCCGGACGAGCACGTCGAACGATTCGTCGCCGCAGTGAAGGAACTGGTGACCGAGGGCGCGAAGTGGACCTACCGCACCGAGGAAGGCCGCTGCGTTCCGGCGGTGTGACCTGCTGATTCAGCCGACGCACGGGGCAGCGCCCCGAAAGGGGCGCGGGGAACTGCGCGACCGGCCACGACGAACCGGCAGTCGCACACGCACCCGCGCCCCTCGGACGAGCAGGCGATTCAGTTGTCCAGCCCGATGGCGAACGCGGCCTCGAGGTCATGCTGCGAGTACGTCCGGAACGCCACATGCGTGTCCGTCGCCTCGACTCCCTTGATCTTGCTGATCCGCCCCGGAATGACGTCCGCCAGATCCTCGTGCTGCCGCACCCGCACCATCGCGATCAGGTCGTACGTGCCGGTGACGGAGAAGACCTCGCTCACGGACTCCAGCGAAGCGATCTGCTCCGCGATCTCGGGGATCCGGTCCACGCTGGTCTTGATCAGGACGATCGCGGTGATCACGGCTGCTTCTCTCCCTTGGGTGCCGGAGCTGGGGCCGACCTCACTCTAGCCCTCCCGTCTCCCGCCACCACCCTTCCAATGCCGCCCTCCGGGCCCTTCTCTTCCCCGTCTCCCGCCACCACCCTTCCAATGCCGCCCTCCGGGCCCTTCTCTTCCCCGTCTCCCGCCACCACCCTTCCAAGGCCGCCCCTGAGGCCCTTCCCCCTGCCGTACCGCAGCCAGGCGTAACCGAAGCCGAGGCAGAAGCCGACGACGTGCGCCAGGTAGGCCACCCCGGGGCCCTGCGGTGCGCGGCTCGCCGCGAGCCACTGCAGGGCAGCCCAGAACGGCAGCACGATCCAGGCCGGGAAGCGCAGCGGCAGGAAGAAGAGGAAGGGGAGGAGACTGGTCACACGGGCACGCGGGAACAGATACAGGAACGCCCCGAGGACCGCCGAGATCGCCCCGGACGCGCCGACCAGCGACTGCTGGGAGCCGGCGTTGGCGGCCGCGTACCCCAGCAGGGCCAGGTAACCGCAGCCGACGTAGAAGAGGGTGAACTCCACCCCGCCCATCCGTTCCTCGGTCATCACCCCGAAGACGAAGAGGAAGAGCATGTTGCCGAGCAGGTGCACCCAGCTGCCGTGCACGAACAGGGCCGTGGCCGGGGAGAGGGCCTCACGCAGGGGTGCGCCGAACAACTCCGCCGGGATCACCCCCCAATGCCGGAAGTACGCGCGCTGCGCGGCGGCCAGCGTGTTCCCGGAGCCGTACGTCGGGGTGAGCCCGGAGGCCGGGCCCAGAACGAAGATCAGACAGCACAGGGCGATGAGCGTGTACGTCATCGGTGCCGTGATGCCCCGTGCTGCCCTGAACGTCCGGCCGGCTGTCGTGCTCCAGTCGCTGATCATGAACACAGAGCATGACGTAACCGGACGCACTGGCACAGACCGCCTCGCCGCCGTGGACGGACGGGCGACGAGGAGCCGCCAGGCCGTAGGGTTACGACCCACACGCGTCGGGGAGCGGCGCAACCGACCCGAGAAGGAAGCGGACAGTCACGATGACGGTACCTCTGCCGACCGCCACCACGCGGTGGCGCTGCACCCTCTGCGGCAACCTCACCCGATTCGACGTGACGCGCGCGTCCAAGGTCGTCGAGTACGTCCACCTGGACCTCGCCGGTGCGCCGACCGTCGAGGAGCGCGAGGTGGTCAGTGAGACGATCGAGTCGGTGCGCTGCCGCTGGTGCAACGCGGTGGACCAGGTGGAACTCGTGGACAGGCCGGGCGCCGGCTCCTGAGCGGAGCGGGCCCCGTCGAGGCATTGGGGTGTGACGGATGGTGGAGACCGCAGGCGGGGGGCCGGGCGACGGCACCGCTGAGGTGCTTGACCGTCCGCTGCCCGACGGCGTGCGACGGCGGGTCGTGCAGATCGTCTCCGACGCCTTCGGCAGCCTGACCGTGGCCGAACTGCCCACCCAGTTGCGGCAGTACGCCCGGTTCGCCCCGAACCGGCGGGCCAAGTTCGCCGGGAACGCGATGGCGGCCGCGCTGGAGGCCGATCCGCTGTTCCGGCAGCGGATCGGGGAGAAGTTCAGAGAGGCGCACCCGGAACTCTCCGGCGCCCTGGACTCCGGCTCCCCGCCCCCGGCCGCGGACCCGCTCGATGTGGCGGCCGCGGCCTACGTACTGCGCCCCACGGGCTGGGTGAAGCTGGTCGCCGCGGCCGGCGAGGAGGCCCAGCGGGCGAACGCCGAACGGGCTGACGAGGAGAGTCGGGCCGAACTGGAGCGGCTGCGCGAGGAGCTGGCGCAGGCCCGCGAGCAGACCCGGACCGAGACCGAGCGGCTGCGTGCCGAGCTGGACGCGGCGAAGAGGGAAGCGGAATCGCTTCACCGCAAGCTGCGTTCCGCCCACAGTGACATCAAGCGCGGGGATGCCGCTCTGCGCAGGATCCAGGGCGAGGTGGAGGCCGCGCGGGCCGAGGGGCAGGCGCAGGTGTCCGCCGCGGAGAGCGAGTCCCGGCGGCTCAAGGCCCGCCTGGGCGAGGTGGAGGCCGTACTGGAGGCCACCCGCCGGGCGTCCCGCGAGGGTCGCAGCGTGGAGGACATGCGGGTACGGCTGCTGCTGGACACCGTGCTGGAGGCGGCTCAGGGGCTGCGGCGCGAACTGGCGCTGCCACCGGTCTCCGTGCGCCCGGCCGAGACCGTGGACGCGGTCGCACCGGGACGGATGACCCCGAAGGACATCGCGGCCCGCGCCCTGTCCGAGAACGACCCCGCGGTCCTCGACCAGTTGCTCGCGCTGCCGCAGGCGCACCTGGTCGTCGACGGCTACAACGTCACCAAGACCGGCTATCCGCAGATGCCGCTGGAGAAGCAGCGGCTGCGGCTCCTCGGCCAGCTCTCGGCGCTCGCCGCACAGACCGGTGCCGAGGTGACGTGTGTCTTCGACGGTGCCGAACTGGTCGCGCCGGTGCTGCTCGCGCCCCCGCGCGGCGTCCGGGTCCTGTTCTCCAAGCCGGGCGTCACGGCCGACGAGCTGATCCGGCAGCTGGTGCGCGCGGAGCCGCCGGGCCGTCCGGTCATCGTCGCCTCGACCGACCGGGAGGTGGCCGACGGGGTCGCGCGCGCCGGTGCCCGGCCTGTGGCCTCTGCGGTACTTCTCAAGCGACTGTCCTGAACGTTCACCAGGTATATGCAATGCCCGAATTGGGCCGATCTTCACGCAACGTAGTGTCAAGCGGGCGTCACGCCTGGTGAGTTGTGTGCAAAGAATGCAGTGAGTGACGAGATTTTTTGCTGTGAGGATTTGATCTGATCACAACTGGGTCACTAGGGTCAGGCCTCGAACCTCCGAACGGGTGATCACTCACAAGAAGGAGTTCGTCCTCCGTGGCGTCCCATCGTCGACCCAAGCAGCCGAGCCGCACGCGTGTCACCGTGCTGACCACCGCAGCCGCCGCTGCCGTCGCGCTCAGCGCGAACGCCGCCAATGCCGCGCCGAGCGCCAAGCTCAGCAAGGACGAGGTCAAGGCGAAGGTCGACAAGCTCTACGAGCAGGCGGAGCAGGCCACCGAGAAGTACGACGGGGCCAAGGAGAAGCAGCAGAAGCTGCAGAAGGAAATCTCCACCATCCAGGACAACGTCGCCCGCGGTCAGCAGGATCTGAACAAGCTGCGCGACGGCCTGGGTTCGATGGCCACCGCGCAGTACCGCTCCGGCGGCATCGACCCGTCGGTCCAGCTCTTCCTGTCGTCCGACCCGGACAGCTTCCTCGACAAGGCCTCCACGCTCGACCAGTTGAGCAGCCAGCAGGTCGAGGCCCTGAAGAAGATTCAGGACAAGCAGCGCGAACTCGCCCAGGAGCGGGCAGAGGCCACCGAGAAGCTCAAGGACCTCGCCAGTACACGTACCGAGCTGGGCAAGAAGAAGAACGAGGTCAAGGCCAAGCTCGCCGAGGCGCAGCGGCTGCTCAACACCCTGACCGCCAAGGAGAAGGCGGCCCTCGCCGCCGAGCAGGAGCGCGCCAACCGCTCCTCCACCCAGCGCCCCGACCTCGGCAACGACACCTCCGCCTCCGGCCGTGCCGCCGCCGCGTTCTCCGCCGCGCAGAGCAGGATCGGCACCCCGTACGTCTACGGCGCCTCCGGCCCCTCCTCCTTCGACTGCTCGGGCCTGACCTCCTGGGCCTACGCCCAGGCCGGCGTCTCCATACCGCGCACCTCCGAGTCGCAGGCCGGCATCGGCGCGCACCTCTCCATGAGCCAGCTCCAGGTCGGCGACCTGGTGTTCTTCTACGGCGACCTGCACCACGTCGGCCTCTACGCCGGCAACGGCCAGGTGCTGCACGCCCCGCACACCGGCGCCGTGGTCCGCTACGAGTCGATCGGCAACATGCCGTTCCAGTTCGGCGTCCGGGTCTGACCCTTCGCCCGAACCGCTCCGGGAGGCGCCCGATCGGGCGAATCCCGGTAACCGGAACTGACTCCACGCCCCGCCCATGACCTGCGTCAGCGGCGGGGCGTCGCGTTCGTGAGGCCCCCCGCGACTTTGGCGGAGTCCGTCCGCACGGCTACTGTCTGGCGCGTTTCCCCGGCGCCCGGGTCTCCCCGTCCCCGGCGCCGGGGACGGTACCTGTCGCCCAGCAGAAGGACTGCCGTGGGGTCCCATCGCCGTCTTGTCCCCTCCGGATTCCACCGGGGGGCCTCCGCCCTGTGCGTACTGTCGGCCGCGGCCGGCACGCTCGGCGCCGTGTCCGCGCACGCGGCGCCGCACACGGACACCCGTGCCGAGGTGGACCGCCTCTACGAGGAGGCCGAGAAGGCGACCCAGGCCTACGACAAGGCCGACGAGCGCGCCGGCGCGCTGCGCCGGGAGATCCGCGACACCCAGGACCACATCGCCCGGCAGCAGCAGCGCGTCAACGACCTGCGGGAGCGGCTCGGTTCGCTGGCCGGCGCCGAGTACCGCTCCGGCGGCCTCGACCCGGCCGTCGCCCTGCTCTTCTCCCGGAATCCCGACGAGTACCTCGACAAGGCCACCACCCTCGACCGCATCGACGCCCAGGAGGCCGGTCAGCTCAGGGAGTTGCGCTCGGCGCTGCGCGAACTCGCGCAGGAGCGCGAGGAGGCGGCGAGGAAGCTCGCCGAGCTGGAGCGGAGCCGCAAGGCGGTCGGCACGCACAAACGGACCGTGGAGAAGAAGCTCACCCGGGCCCGGCAACTCCTCGGCTCCCTGCCACCCGCCGAACGTGCCGCCTACGACCGGGCCTCCCGCTCCGGCCGCTCCGACCTGCTGGGCCTGACCGCCGTCCCCGACGCCCGCTCCGCGGCCGCCCTGGCCGCCGCCCGCTCCGCGCTCGGCCGCCCCTACGTGTGGGGTGCCAACGGCCCCTCCGGCTTCGACTGCTCGGGCCTGATGCAGTGGTCGTACGCGCACGCCGGGATCCATCTGCCGCGCACCTCGCAGGAGCAGCGGTCCGCCGGCCGACAGATCCCGCTCTCCCAGGCACGCCCCGGTGACCTGGTCGTCTACCGCTCCGACGCGAGCCATGTGGCGATGTACGCGGGCCACGGCCAGGTCATCCACGCGCCCCATCCCGGGGCGCCGGTGCGCTACGACCCGGTCGGGATGATGCCGATCTCCTCGGTGACCCGGCCCTGACCTGACGCCGTACGCCGTACGATCGCAAAGTGGCTGTTCGTGGACGGGCGCGAGGGGCGCGGCGGGCGTGGCGCGCCGCCGTCGCGGGGCTCTGCCTGCTGCTCGTGCCGCCCCTGGCGGGGTGCGAGGCGCGGCAGGCCGGCGACACGGCGCAGGCCCAGGTGCAGCGGGTGCTGGACC
Source organism: Streptomyces sp. NPDC002520 (assembly GCF_053595235.1). Taxonomy (NCBI): domain Bacteria; kingdom Bacillati; phylum Actinomycetota; class Actinomycetes; order Kitasatosporales; family Streptomycetaceae; genus Streptomyces; species Streptomyces sp. NPDC002520. The sequence goes on from NZ_JBSFXG010000009.1 coordinate 22,990, forward strand.
GGCGGGCGGCGGCCCTGCTCGACCACGACGAGACGGCGTACGACGCGACCGGCGGCCGCACCCAGTACGCCCGGCTGACCGCGCTCCCGCTGGCCTCCTGGAGCTACCGGGTCACCACCCTGCACCGAGGCCGCTCCGGCGCCACCGCCGACACCGAGCTGAGCTACCGGGTCGCCGGCTACGACAGGGTCCCGGTCAGCGTCCGCCGCACCGTCACCCTCGGCCACGGGTCCGACGGCACCTGGTACGTCACCGGCGACAAACCCGCCGGCCGGGCCGGGCAGCAGCTGTGGGACCAGGGGCCGGTGACCGCGTTCAAGGGCGCGCGTAGCCTGGTCCTCGGGGCCGGACAGGACAGCGACGAGCTGCGCACGTACGCCCGGCTCGCGGACCGCGCGGTGCCGGCCGTCTCCCGGGCCTGGGGCACGGACTGGACCCGGCGGGTCGTCGTCCTCGTACCGCGCTCCCTGGACGGCATGGCGGGACTCCTCGGCGCGCCCGCCTCCAACTACCGGGGCATCGCCGCCGTCACCACCGGCGAGGCGGGAGGGTCCGGCCGGACGCCCGCGGACCGGGTGGTCGTCAACCCGGAGGCGTACGTGGCCCTCGGCGGGACCGGCAAGCAGGTCGTGCTCACCCACGAGACCACGCACGTGGCCACCCGGGCGCACACCACCGCCGCCACCCCGCTGTGGCTCTCCGAGGGCTACGCCGACTGGATCGGCTACCTCGACACCGGCCGCACACCCACCGAGGCCGCGCCGGAACTCGCCCGCACGGTCCAGGACGGGCAGGCGCCCTCGCAGCTCCCCTCCGACAAGGCCTTCGGCTTCACCGGCGACCCGACCCACCTCGCGCAGGCCTACGAGGGCGGCTGGCTGGCCTGCCGGATGATCGCCGACCAGTGGGACCAGGCCCGGCTCGGCGCCTTCTACCGCTTTGTCGGGAGCCACCAGAAGCGGGAAGGCGCGGTCGAGGCGGCTCTGGAGAAGGTCCTCGGGACGACGCAGAAGGAGTTCACCGCGCGGTGGCGCGAGTATGTGCGCGAGCAGCTGACCTGAGTGAGCGGGGCCCCGGCGGCGCCGGCGCGCAGGGCCCGCCCGTCAGGAGGAGACGGACGTCGCGTTCGTGGGGGCCGCCCGAGGTGCGGAGGGAGCCGTGGCGGCCCGAGGCACGGTGGAGCGCCACAGGCGGCGGCAGGCCGAGAGGGCCGCGGTGACCAGCAGGCCGTTGCGCAGGAGCAGCAGCGTGATGCCGTACCCGTCGCTCACCACCACGTGGGAGAAGCCGAGCGGGAACTCCAGCACCGTCACGAACGAGGCCGCCACCACCATGAGCACGGGCGCCCCCATCGGGCTCGCGCGCAGGCACAGGCACACCGCGGCCAGCCCGACCAGCCACACCAGGTACTGGGGGCTGATCACCCTGCTGGTGACCGTGAACAGCAGCACCGCCGTGAAGGCCGCGTCCGCGAGCGTGTGCGGGGCGCTCCGCCTGGCACGCAGCCGCCACAGCAGCAGCCAGCCGAAGGCGAGCCCGGTCAGCGCCAGCGCGGCGGTGCTGACCAGCCCGACGTACGGGCCGAGGAACTCGATCGATCCGTAGTTCAGCAGCACCTCGCCCCGCCAGCCGAAGTGCCGGGCCACATGGAAGACCAGCGCGCCCACCGACTCCACCTCGGTGCCGCGTTCCCGCTGGAAGGTGAGGAAGGCGAACGAACCCGGCATGGACACCGCGAACAGCGCCGCGAGCCCGGCCGTGGTCACCACCCCCGCCCACCACGCCCGGCGCCGGAAGGAACCCGCCAGCAGCAGCGCCGGCCACACCTTCAGCAGTGCCCCGACCCCGGCCAGCGCCCCCAGCACCCGCGGATGCCGCGTCCCCGCGAGCAGCGCGGCCACGGCCACCGCGGTCACCATCACGTCGTAGCGGGCGTACACCGTCGGGCCGAGCAGGGCCGGGCCCACCGTCCACACCCAGGCGCCGCGCGCCGACCCGCCGGGTCGCCGGCCCGCGCGGCGCAGCAGCGCCAGCACCGCCAGGTCGGCGAGGAAGGCCAGGACGTAGAAGGCGTGCGGGTAGTCGAGGAACGGCAGGAGGCCGGGGGAGAGGATCGCGAGCGCGGCGACCGGCGGGTACTGCCAGGTCACGTCGTCCAGCGGAAACGTGCCCTGGCGCAGTACCTCGTACCAGCCCTGGTAGATCACCGACACGTCGGAGGTGACGTCCGGACCGGGGAAGGCGAACACCCGGAACACGAAGAGCAGCAGCGCCACGCGGGTCACGCACCAGGTCGCGAGCAGCCACGCCCGGGACCGCCCGGGGCCCTTCGTCTCCACGTGATCCCCTGCCGTTCGATGACCGCGTCGCGGAACTCATGATGTCCTGCCCGGCTGTGCACCCGCAGGCGGACCCGGCCGGGCGGGGCACCGGACGGCCGATTGGGTAGGGTCGGCGGCGATGCACAAGACGCTCGTCGTGACCAACGACTTCCCGCCCCGTCCCGGCGGCATCCAGGCCTTCCTGCACAACATGGCGCTGCGGCTGGACCCCGACCGGCTGGTCGTCCACGCCTCCACCTGGAAGCGCACCCCGGAGGGTGTCCGGGCCACGGCCGACTTCGACGCCGAGCAGCCGTTCACCGTCGTACGCGACCGTACGACCATGCTGCTGCCCACACCGGGGGCGACCCGACGGGCGGTCGCCCTGCTGCGCGAGCACGGCTGCACCTCGGTGTGGTTCGGGGCGGCGGCACCGCTCGGCCTGATGGCGCCCGCGCTGCGCAGGGCCGGCGCCGAGCGGCTGGTCGCCACGACGCACGGGCACGAGGCCGGCTGGGCCCAGCTGCCCGCCGCCCGGCAGCTGCTGCGCCGGATCGGCGAGTCCACGGACACGATCACCTACCTCGGCGAGTACACCCGCTCCCGCATCGCCACGGCCCTGAGCCCCGGGGCGGCGGGGCGGATGGTCCAGCTGCCGCCGGGGGTCGACGAGAAGGTCTTCCACCCCGGCTCCGGAGGCGAGGAGGTGCGCGAGCGGCTCGGCCTCACCGACCGGCCGGTCGTCGTCTGCGTCTCCCGTCTGGTGCCGCGCAAGGGCCAGGACACCCTCATCCGGGCCATGCCCCGGATCCTGGCCGCCGAGCCGGACGCCGTGCTCCTGATCGTCGGCGGCGGCCCCTACGAACAGGACCTGCGCCGCCTGGCCCGCGAGAGAGGCGTCGACTCCTCGGTCCGCTTCACCGGCGCCGTCCCCTGGTCCGAGCTGCCCGCCCACTACGGCGCCGGCGACGTCTTCGCCATGCCCTGCCGCACCCGCCGCGGCGGCCTGGACGTGGAGGGCCTCGGCATCGTCTACCTGGAGGCGTCGGCCACGGGGCTGCCGGTCGTCGCGGGCGACTCGGGCGGTGCGCCGGACGCGGTCCTGGACGGCGAGACGGGCTGGGTCGTGCGGGGCGGCTCCGCCGAAGAGGCCGCCGACCGCATCGTGCCCCTCCTGGCCGACCCCGACCTGCGCCGCAGGATGGGCGAGCGAGGCCGCCAGTGGGTCGAAGAACGCTGGCGCTGGGACCTGCTGGCGGAGCGGCTCAAAGACTTGCTGTAGCGCAGCGAACCTAAAGGGGCGCGGGGCTGTATCGATATGCGGCTCCGCCACCACCCGCTGGGCGGCTGCGTCCTCGGGAAGGCGACCGACGACTACGGCCGGGTGAAGGGGTACTCGAGGCTCTACGTCACCGACGGCTCGCTCGTGCCCGGCTCGATCGGCGTGAACCCCTTCGTCACCATCACCGCGCTCGCCGAACGCACGATGGCGCGGGTCCTCGCCGAGGACACCGCGCCATGACGCACGTTCAACTCTCCGCGCGGGCGGACTACTTCGCGTAGATCGCCTCGATGTCGTCCGCGTAGTCCTTCGCCACCACGTTCCGCTTGAGCTTCAGCGACGGGGTGAGGTGGCCCGACTCCTCCGAGAACTGGGAGGACAGAATGCGGAACTTCCGCACCGATTCCGCCTTCGACACCGCGGCGTTGCCGTCGTCGACGGCCGTCTGGATCGCAGCGTTCAGATCCGGGTCGTCCTTCAGCGACGCCGCGGTGGAACCCGCCGGCTTGCCGTGCTCGGCCGCCCAACGGCCCAGGAACTCCTCGTCGATGGTGACCAACGCGCCCACGAACGGCCGCCCGTCGCCCACCACCATGCACTCCGCGACCAGCGCGTGCGCACGGATCCGGTCCTCGATCACCGCCGGGGCCACGTTCTTGCCGCCCGCCGTGACGATGATCTCCTTCTTCCGGCCGGTGATCCGCAGGTAGCCGTCCTCGTCGAGGGTGCCGATGTCACCGGTGTGGAACCAGCCGTCGGCCAGCGCCTCCGCGGTCGCGGCCGGGTTGTTCCAGTACTCCTTGAACAGGTGTTCGCCGTGCAGCAGCACCTCGCCGTCGTCCGCTATCCGGATCACCGAACCGGGCAGCGGCTGGCCGACCGTGCCGATCTTCTGCCGGTCCCACGGGTTGAACGCGGTCGCCGCGCAGGACTCGGTCAGGCCGTAGCCCTCCAGCACCGTGAAGCCGATGCCCCGGTAGAAGTGGCCGAGCCGCTCGCCCAGCGGGGCACCGCCGGAGATGGCGTACTCACCCCGGCCGCCGAGGACGGCGCGCAGCTTGCTGTAGACCAGCTTGTCGAAGACCTTGTGCTTGATCTTCAGCGCCAGGGGCGGGCCCGACGGGGTGTCCAGCGCCTTGCTGTACGCGATCGCGGTGTCCGCCGCCTTGTCGAAGATCGCGCCCTTGCCGTCCGCCTGCGCCTTGGCCCGCGCGGTGTTGTAGACCTTCTCGAAGACGCGCGGCACACCGAGGATCAGCGTCGGCCGGAAGGCGGCCAGTTCGTCGGTGAGGTTCTTGACGTCCGGGACACAGCCGAGCTTGATCGGGGCCATCATCGGCGCGATCTGCACGAGCCGCCCGAAGACGTGTGCGAGCGGGAGGAAGAGGAGCACGGAGCATTCGCCGGTGCGGAACAGCGGCCGCAGTCGCTCGACGATGTTGCCGCACTCGGCGAAGAAGCTGCGGTGGCTGAGCACACAGCCCTTGGGACGGCCGGTCGTACCGCTCGTGTAGACGATCGTCGCCGCGTCGTCGGCCTTGGCGAGCGAGCCGCGCTCCTCCACGGTCGCGTCCGAGACGTCCTGGCCGAGCCGGCCCAGCTCCTCCAGGCCGCCGGCCTCGATCTGCCAGACGTGCTTGAGCGCGGGCAGCGTCTCGCGCACCGCGTCCACGGCGGCCGCGTGGGTGTCCAGCTCCACGACGCACGCGGTCGCGCCCGAGTCGGACAGGATCCACTGGACCTGCTCCGGCGAGCTGGTCTCGTACACCGGCACGGTGACGGCGCCCGCGCACCAGATGGCGAAGTCCAGCAGCGTCCACTCGTAGCGGGTGCGGGACATCAGGCCGATCCGGTCGCCCGGCTGCACACCGGCGGCGATCAGACCCTTGGCGGCGGTGTGCACCTCGGCCAGGAACTGCCGGGCCGTGACGTCCTGCCAGGCGCCTCCGACCTTGCGGGCGATGACGGCGACGTCGGGGTGCTGCGCGGCGTTTCTGCGGACGATGTCGGTCAGATTTCCGTCGGCAGGGACCTCGTACAAAGCCGGAAGGCTGAACTCGCGCAAGACTGCTGCTCCTCATAGGGCGCCGGCGCCACGACACTGTGTGATGCGACGGTGCGGTCCAAGGCTCGGGCAAGTGCTCCGGGGTCCACATGTGAAATGCGCATGTTGAAAACCAGAGCACGACTGGACGGCCCGGACGTTACCCGTCGGTATGGCTTCTGGGACAGGGGGTCCCGGCGAGATGTTCGCTGCGTCACACAGGTTGGCGTTCTTCGCGCACAGTAGTCCACCCCTTGACCGACCGGCCAGTAACCCCAGGTCGGTCCGCCACTGTTCACGCACACCGCACAGGCCTACCCTTCATCACCATGGCATCTACACCCATCGACGGCCGCAGGACCCGGGTCCACGTGGTCAGCGACGTGCACGGAAACGCCCGCGACCTGGCCCGGGCCGGCGAGGGTGCGGATGCCCTGATCTGCCTCGGTGACCTCGTTCTCTTCCTCGACTACGCCGACCACTCGCGCGGCATTTTCCCCGATCTGTTCGGCAAGGACAACGCCGACCGCATCGTCGAGCTGCGCACCGCCCGCCGGTTCGAGGAGGCGCGCGCGTTCGGTGCCCGGCTGTGGGCGGGCATCGGCACCGACCGGCGCTCCGCCATCGAGGGGGCGGTGCGCCGGCAGTACGCCGAGCTGTTCGCCGCGTTCCCGACACCGACGTACGCCACGTACGGCAATGTCGACATGCCGCCCCTGTGGCGCGAGTACGCCGGACCCGGCACCACCGTCCTGGACGGCGAGCGGGTCGAGATCGCCGGCTGGACCTTCGGCTTCGTGGGCGGGGGCCTGCGTACGGCGATGCGGACGCCGTACGAGATCGACGACGAGGAGTACGCGGCGAAGATCGAGGCCGTCGGCGAGGTCGACGTGCTGTGCACCCACATCCCGCCGGAGGTCCCGGAACTCGTCTACGACACCGTCGCGCGCCGTTTCGAGCGGGGCAGCCGCGCCCTGCTGGACGCGATCCGCCGCACCAGGCCCCGGTATTCACTGTTCGGGCACGTCCACCAGCCGCTGGCCGCACGGATGCGGATCGGCGCCACCGAGTGCGTGAACGTGGGGCACTTCGCCGGTACGGGCAAGCCGTGGGCGCTCGAATGGTGAGTACGCGCGGCGGGGACGCGACGGTGTGGAAGAGGCCGGTGGAGAGAGCGGGGGAGGGACCGGGGGAGACGGGGTGAAGGCGGCAGGTCGGTGGCGCGGTAGCCTTCACGCTGCACACTCTTAGGTCCGCGTCTGGAGGAGCCACGGCGATGGCGGAACACACCAGTTCGAGCATCACGATCGAGGCGGCTCCGGCCGACGTCATGGCGGTGATCGCCGACTTCGCGCGCTACCCGGACTGGACCGGCGAGGTCAAGGAGGCCGAGGTCCTCAAGACCGACGGCCAGGGCCGCGCCGAGCAGGTCCGCCTCGTCATGGACGCCGGGGCCATCAAGGACGACCAGACCCTCGGCTACACCTGGACCGGGGACAACGAGGTGTCCTGGACGCTGGTGAAGTCCCAGATGCTGCGCTCCCTCGACGGCTCCTACATCCTGAAGCCGGCCGGCGCGGACACCACCGAGGTCACCTACCGGCTCACCGTCGACGTCAAGATCCCCATGCTGGGCATGATCAAGCGCAAGGCCGAGAAGGTCATCATCGACCGCGCTCTGGCCGGCCTGAAGAAGAGGGTGGAGTCGGGGCAGTAGGCCCTGCTCCCCGGTGCGCGTGACTCCGTTACCGTTCAGCCTCATGCGCACCATCCTGATCACGGGCCCCGGCGGCAGCGGTCGTACGACGGTGGCCGCCGCCACGGCGGTCGAAGCAGCCCGCGAGGGCACCCGCACGCTTTTGCTGAGTGCCGACCGTACGGACACCGTGGGTGCGGCGCTGGGCGGTGCGACGGGCGCGAAGCCGAGGGAATTCGGCGAGCGGCTGAGCGTCTGGCGACCGGACGCGGCCCGGCGGTTCCGGGACGATCTCACCGCCTTCCAGGACCGTGCGGCGAACGTCCTGGACCTGCTGGGCGCCGCACGACTGGACGGTGAGGAAGTCACCCCGCTGCCCGGAGCCGAGGAACTGTCCTTCCTGCGCGCCCTGCGGGACGCCGCGCTGTCGGAGCGCTACGACCTGCTCGTCGTGGACCTCCCGCCCCTCCCGGGCGCCCTCGCCCTGCTCGCCCTCCCCGAGGAACTGCGCCGCTATCTGCGCCGACTGCTCCCGCCCGAGCGGCAGGCGGCCCGCGCGCTGCGCCCCGTCCTCGGCCGGCTGGCCGGTGTCCCCATGCCCGCCGAGTGGCTGTACGAGACCGCGTCCCGCTGGGACGTCGAGCTGGCCGCCGTCGAGGCAGTCCTCACCGACCGGCACACCGCCGTACGCCTGGTCGCCGAACCCGGCCCGGCCGGCGTCGACGCCGTGCGCACCGCGACCCTCGGCCTCGCCCTGCGCGGCCTGCGCACCGAGGCCCTCGTCGCCAACCGGGTGCTGCCCGAGACCGTGCCCGACCCCTGGCTCGCGGGCCTGGTCGCCCAGCAGCGCAAGGCCCTGGCCGAGTGGGCCGGGACCCACCGTGTGCACACCGTCGCGCACCTCGGCCGCGACCCCCACGGCATCGACGACCTGGAGGCGCTCGCCGTCCCCGGCGTCAACGCCGGGCCCGCCCCGGTCGAGTGGCCCGTCACCGACCGGCTCGTGGACGACGGCCACCTGGTCTGGCACATCCCGCTGCCCGGCGCGATACGGGACGACCTCGATCTGGTCCGGCGCGGCGACGAACTGGTGATCACCGCCGGCCCCTTCCGCCGGATCGTGCCGCTCCCGTCCGCCCTGCGCCGCTGCACCGTCGCCGGTGCCGGGCTGCGGGAGGGCGAACTGCGGATCCGGTTCGCCCCGGACCCCGCGCTGTGGCCCGCCGGGCGGTGATCCGGCTACCCCCGTTCGGGTAACGTCGAAGGTGCGAACCGTAGTCAGGAGTCCGCCATGAGCGAAGAGCGCCCCGTACCCGACCCCGACGACGAGGTGGCGGTCCCCCCTGCCGGAGCGGAGTCGGACACCTGGGGGAAGGCGACCGACGCCGATGCCTGGGCCACGGCCTGCGCCGAGGACCTCGCCGCCGAGCAGGCCCGCCGCCGCGCCGAGTACGGCTCACCCCCCGGCTCGGCCGCCGAGGAACTGAAGAAGCTCGTGGACACGGTGGCCGACAAGCTGTCCGGCCTCCAGTCCCCGCTGCTCGGAGCCGTCGCAGGACCCGCCGCCCAGCAGGTGGTGCGCCAGGTCGTCCAGCAGGCGAAGGCCGCCGTCGAGCCCGTCATAGAACGCAACCCCGACGTCTTCGACCACCTCGCCGCCGCCGGCAACGAACTGCTCGCCGCCTACCGCTCCGCCGTCGAGGCCCACGAGCACCGCTGGACCGCCGGTCCCACCCGGCCGAAGGACGCCGGCGACGACCGGCCCGGCCCCCGCCGAGATCCGGGCGAGGGCACCGGTCCGGGGGAGCGCATCGACCTGGACTGAAGCCGTTGTGCGGCAGGGCCTCGGGTACGGTTGGCCGTAGCGGGGCTCGACCGGAACTGAGGGATTCATGGGACTCACCATCGGCGTCGACATCGGCGGCACGAAGATCGCGGCCGGCGTGGTCGACGAGGAAGGCAACATCCTCTCGACCTTCAAGGTGCCGACCCCGGGCACGCCCGAGGGCATCGTGGACGCCATCGCCTCGGCGGTGGAGGGAGCCCGTGCCGGGCACGAGATCGTCGGCGTGGGCATCGGTGCGGCCGGCTACGTGAACCGGCAGCGCTCGACCGTCTACTTCGCGCCCAACATCGACTGGCGCAACGAGCCGCTGAAGGAGAAGGTCGAGGCCCGCGTGGGCCTCCCCGTCGTGGTCGAGAACGACGCCAACGCGGCCGCCTGGGGCGAGTACAAGTTCGGCGCGGGCAAGGGCCACCGCAACGTCATCTGCATCACGCTCGGCACCGGCCTCGGCGGCGGCATCATCATCGGCAACAAGCTGCGCCGCGGACACTTCGGAGTGGCCGCCGAGTTCGGCCACATCCGCATGGTCCCGGACGGCCTGCTGTGCGGCTGCGGCTCGCAGGGCTGCTGGGAGCAGTACGCCTCCGGCCGGGCCCTGGTCCGCTACGCCAAGCAGCGCGCCAAGGCCACCCCCGAGATCGCCGAACTGCTGCTGTCCCTGGGCGACGGCACCCCCGAGGGCATCGAGGGCAAGCACATCTCCATGGCCGCCCGCCAGGGCGACCCGGTCGCCGTCGACTCCTACCGCGAGCTGGCCCGTTGGGCCGGCGCCGGCCTCGCCGACCTGGCCTCCCTCTTCGACCCCTCCGCCTTCATCGTCGGCGGCGGCCTTTCCGACGAGGGCGAACTGGTCCTCGACCCCATCCGCAAGTCCTACAAGCGCTGGCTGGTGGGCGGCAACTGGCGCCCCGTGGCCGAGGTGATCGCGGCCCAACTGGGCAACAAGGCCGGTCTGGTGGGCGCGGCGGACCTGGCGCGGGAGCCGGACCCGATCATGTGACGTCGCCTTCTTGACGAACGGCAACTGCGCCGACCCAAGGGGCGCGGGGCTGTATGACGACGTGGCAGTCGCGCACAGACCCCGCGCCCGACCCCATTGGGCGTACTGTGATCCACATGGAGCTGCTCCCCAACTCCCGTACAGAGCCGGACGGTTCCGCCGTCCTGCGCGTCCTGAGCTACAACATCCGCTCGATGCGCGACGACCCCGCCGCCCTCGCCAGAGTGATCACCGCCTGCTCCCCGGACCTGGTCCTGGTCCAGGAAGCCCCCCGTTTCTTCCGCTGGCGCAAGAAACTCGCCCGCCTCGCGGCCGCCTCCGGCATGGTCATCCTCACCGGAGGCGCCACGGCGGCAGGACCGGCGATCCTGTGCTCCCTGCGAGCCACGGTCGAGCGCACGGAGGACGTACTCCTCCCGCTCACCCCCGGCCTGCACCGGCGCGGCTTCGCCACCGCCGTCGTACGTTTCGGCAGGGTCCGCGTGGGCGCGCTCAGCTGCCATCTGTCGCTGCGGAAGGACGAGCGTCACGACCAGGCCGGAATGCTCCTCGACCGCCTCGCCGGCATGGGCGTGGAGCATGCCGTCGCCGGCGGCGACCTCAACGAGCGCCCCGACGGCCCCTCGTTCCGTCTCCTCGCCGACGCACTCCAGGACTGCCGGGCCACGGCCCCCTGGGGCGGCGAACAGACCTCCACGCCCGCCGACCCGCACCAGCGCATCGACGCCGTCTTCGCCACCAAGGGCATCGAGGTCCTCGGCTGCGGCGTGCCCCTGGACCAGCCCGGGATCACCCAGGCAGACCTGAGGGCGGCCACGGACCATCTGCCGGTCCTGGCCGCCCTCAGAGTGCCCGCGAGCTAGAGCGGCTCAGACGACCGCCCCGCGCCCGGGGTCGCCGTCCTCGTCGTCCGTCCGCATCCGCGCCACCAGCGTCACGAACCCGCCGAGGAACCCGCCGATGCCGAGGGTCGTCAGCCACCAGGTCATCTGCCAGCCGAGCAGCACCGCCAGCAGAAGCAGGAGCGGCCCGCCGACCACCCCGAGCCAGGCGAACCGGGCGGTGGTGTCGGTGGACGGCAGCGGGGGCGGCTCGGGCGGCACGAAGTGGCCCTCGTCGTCCTCGGCGTCCTCGTCGGAGGCATCGTCGGACGGCTCCGCCACGCTGTAGTCGCGCGGGCCTATGCCGGGCGCGAACGAGACCGAGCTGCCCAGCGGCCGGGCCGGCCGTGGTTCCTCGGAGCTGTCGGTGCCCTCGCCGGGGGTCTCCTTCTCGAGCAGCGCGAGATCCTCGACCGCCCGGAACGGCCGGGCACCCGGCGGATCCGGCGGCTCGTCGCCGTACCCGTCGACGATCGCCTTCCAGGCGGCGTCCTCGTCGAAGGGCACCTCGTGGTCGTCCGGCTCGCGGTCCTCGCGGTCGGAGTCGTGCTCAGCCAACTGCGGCCGTCCCTTCCTTGCCGAGAGTGGGTGCGACCCGGCCGATGAAGGCGAGGCTCTCCTCGAAGATCCGGTCCGCATCGTGGTCCAACGTCGCGACGTGGTAACTCTGTTCCAGCACGCTCTCGGTCACGTCCGTGGACGACACCCGGCTCAGCACGCGGGCCGAGTCGGCCGCCGGGACCACATGGTCCTGCGCGCTGCGCAGCAGCAGCAACGGCTGGGTGACCTGGGGCAGCTCGCCGTCCAGCCGGCGCAGGAAGTGCCGCAGGGAGTGCGCCGCGTGCAGCGGCACCCGGTCGTAGCCCAGCTCCGCCGCGCCGCCCTTGGCGATGTCGCTGGCGATGCCCTTCGTCGTCCGTACGAGGTGCCGGGCCACCGGAAGGGCGTACGCCGACAGGCCGTGCACCCGGTTCGCCGGGTTGACGACCACCACACCGGCGACCTTCTCCCCGTGCACGGCCGCCAGCCGCAGGGCCAGCGCCCCGCCCATCGACAGGCCTCCCACGAACACCCTGGAACAGCGGTCGGAGAGCAGCCGCAGGGCGCGGTCCACCTCCGCGTACCAGTCATGCCAGCCCGTGACCTGCATGTCCTCCCAGCGGGTGCCATGTCCGGGCAGCAGAGGAAGCGACACGGTCAGGTCGTGCGCCGCGTGGTGCTCCGCCCAGGGGCGCAGCGACTGGGGCGAGCCGGTGAAGCCGTGACAGAGGAGGACACCCACCTCCCCGCCCTTGTGGCGGTACGGCTCGGCTCCGGGAAGAACCGGCACCTTCGGGTCTCCTGTTCCTGAGAGAGGCGTGAAGAACTGGCGGATGTGCTTCACCGTACGCGACCGCACTGACACCGACCAGGGTCGTCGGGGTCATTGACGGCGGTCCGGGTTAAGGTCTGAACGACGGAAACGGGAGGCACGCGGGTGTTGTACGGCACGATGAAGGTCGCCATCGGAGGGCCGCTGAAGGTCGCCTTCAGGCCCTGGGTGGAGGGGCTGGAGAACATTCCGGCCGAGGGTGCCGCCATCCTGGCGAGCAATCATCTGTCGTTCTCGGACTCGTTCTTCCTGCCCGCGGTCCTCGACCGCAAGGTCACCTTCATCGCGAAGGCCGAGTACTTCACCACCCCCGGTGTGAAGGGCCGTCTCACCGCGGCCTTCTTCAAGGGCGTCGGCCAGCTTCCGGTGGACCGTTCCGGGGCGCGCGGCGCCGGCGAGGCGGCGGTGAAGAGCGGCATAGAGGTGCTGGAGCGCGGTGAGCTCTTCGGCATCTACCCGGAGGGCACCCGCTCGCCCGACGGCCGCCTCTACCGGGGCAAGCCCGGCGGCCTCGCGCGCGTGGCGCTCGCCACCGGCGCGCCGGTCATCCCGGTCGCGATGATCGACACCGAGAAGATCCAGCCGCCCGGCAAGGTGGTGCCGAAGCTGATGCGGCCCGGCATCCGGATCGGCAAGCCGCTCGACTTCAGCCGCTACCACGGCATGGAGCACGACCGGTTCGTGCTGCGAGCGGTGACCGACGAGGTCATGTACGAGATCATGAAGCTCTCCGGCCAGGAGTACGTCGACATCTACGCGACCGCCGCCAAGCGGCAGATCGCGGAGGCGGCCAAGGCGGCGAAGGCCGCCAAGAACGCCAAGGAAGCAGAGAAGGCCGGGAACACCGAGAACACCGAGAACACCGAGAACACCGAGAAGACCGAGAAGACCGAGTAGCGGCAGGCGGACGCCCAGCGGGGGAGTCCGGGGGATCGGGGGGCGGTCGTGGCCAGGCGCGAGCGGGTCATGCGGATGTCGGTCGAGCTGCCGCTGTGGCGTGCGCTCGCCGGATACCGCGTCCTGACGATGCTGTACGCCATCGGCCTGTGCGCCACCGCGTACTCCCACTTCGCACGCCCCGAGGTCGCGGTCGCCTACTACGCGGTCCTGGCCGTGTGGACGCTGGCCACCCTGCCCCGGGTGGCGAACGAGGCGAGCTGCACCAAGCGCTTCCTGGCCGCCGACCTCACCCTCGCCCTCACCGGCATCCTGCTCACCCCGCTCGCCGACAACCACGAGCGGATCGCGAGCGGCGGCCCGACCCTGCCGTCCATATGGACCGCCGGCTCGGTGCTGGCCTTCGCCCTCAAGGGCGGCTGGCGCTGGGCCGCCTTCGCGTCCACGGCGGTCGCCGCCGTCAACCTGGTCGAGCGCGGCCACCCCGCCCGCGACACCGTGCACAACGTGATCCTGGTCTGGGTGGCCGCCATCGCGATCGGCTACGTCGTGGAGGTCGCCCGCGCCTCCGAGCGCACCCTCGCCCGTGCCCTGGAGATCGAGGCCGCGACCCGTGAGCGGGAGCGGCTGGCCCGCGACATCCACGACGGCGTGCTCCAGGTGCTGGCGATGGTGCAGCGGCGCGGCGCGGTCATCGGCGGCGAGGCGGCCGAGCTGGGCCGGCTCGCCGGGGAGCAGGAGGTGGCCCTGCGCACGCTGGTCTCCGGCGGCCTGCTGCCGGTCTCCCGGGTCTCGCAGGACGCGGCCGACGGGGCGGTCGTCCACGTCGTCGAGGAACCGGACGACGACGGCCCCGTCGACCTGCGCTCCCTGCTCGCCCCCTACGCCGGCGCCCGGGTCAGCCTCGCCGAGCCCGGCGCCCCGGTGCCGCTGCCCCCGGCCGCGGCACGCGAGCTGGCCGCGGCGGTCGGGGCCGCCCTGGACAATGTGCGCGAACACGCCGGAGCGCAGGCCAGGGTCTGGATCCTGGTCGAGGACGAGCCCGACGAGATCGTCGTCACCGTCCGCGACGACGGCCCCGGCATCCCCGAGGGCCGGCTCGCCCAGGCCGAGCGCGAGGGACGGCTCGGTGTGGCCCAGTCGATCCGGGGGCGGCTGCGCGACCTGGGCGGCAGCGCCGAGCTGATCTCCGTCCCGGGGCAGGGCACGGAAGTGGAACTGAAGGTACCGAAGGGCGCCCGCCGGGCGCGGGGGAAGGCGGAGAAGCGATGACGCAGCGGCAGGACCCGATCAAGGTCATGGTGGTCGACGACCATCCCATGTGGCGCGACGCGGTCGCCCGGGACCTGGCCGAGTCCGGCTTCGAGGTGGTCGCCACCGCGGGGGACGGCGAACAGGCGGTCCGCCGCGCCAGGGCCACCGCCCCCGACGTCCTCGTCCTGGACCTCAACCTGCCCCTCAAGCCCGGCGTCCAGGTGTGCAGGGAACTGGTCGGCCACAACCCGGCGTTGCGCGTCCTCGTGCTGTCCGCGAGCGGTGAGCACGCCGACGTCCTGGAGGCGGTGAAGTCCGGCGCGACCGGCTATCTGCTGAAGTCGGCCTCCACCGAGGAACTCCTGGAAGCCGTGCGCCGCACCGCCGTCGGCGACCCGGTGTTCACCCCCGGACTCGCCGGCCTGGTCCTCGGCGAGTACCGGCGCCTGGCCACCGAGCCCGTCCCCGCCCCCGACACCGACCGGCCGGACGCGCCCCGGCTCACCGAACGGGAGACCGAGGTGCTGCGCCTGGTCGCCAAGGGCCTGAGCTACAAGCAGATCGCCGAACGCCTCGTCATCTCCCACCGCACGGTGCAGAACCACGTCCAGAACACCCTCGGCAAGCTCCAGCTGCACAACAGGGTCGAGCTGGTGCGGTACGCGATCGAGCGCGGCCTCGACGACGAGTGACACCCGGGCGGGGAGCACCGGGACGACTGGCACCGCGGAGTGGAACGACCGCCCGTACGGCACTCGCCGGAATCACCCTTCCCGCCTATCGCTGTGTGACGCGAATCACCATTACCGTGACTGAGCGTCAGGCAACCGCGGCGAAGGGATATTTCCATGCGGGTCGGAGTACTGACCGGAGGCGGCGACTGCCCCGGGCTCAACGCCGTCATCCGGGGCATCGTCCGCAAGGGCGTCCAGGAGTACGGCTACGACTTCGTCGGCTTCCGGGACGGCTGGCGCGGTCCCCTCGAGGGTGACACCGTGCGTCTCGACATCCCCGCGGTGCGCGGCATTCTGCCCCGCGGCGGCACCATTCTCGGATCCTCGCGGACCAACCCCCTCAAGGTGGAGGGCGGCATCCGCCGGATCAAGGACAACCTGGCCAAGGAGGAGGTCGAGGCGCTCGTCGCGATCGGCGGCGAGGACACCCTGGGCGTGGCCGCCCGGCTGTCCGACGAGTACGGCGTGCCCTGCGTCGGCGTGCCCAAGACCATCGACAACGACCTGTCCGCGACCGACTACACCTTCGGCTTCGACACCGCCGTCGGCATCGCCACCGAGGCCATCGACCGGCTGCACACCACCGCCGAGTCCCACATGCGGGTCCTCGTCTGCGAGGTGATGGGCCGCCACGCCGGCTGGATCGCCCTGCACTCGGGCCTCGCCGGCGGCGCCAACGTCATCCTCATCCCCGAGCAGCGCTTCGACCTCGACCAGGTGTGCGCCTGGATCACCTCCCGCTTCAAGGCGTCGTACGCCCCGATCGTCGTCGTCGCCGAGGGCGCCATGCCGAAGGACGGCGAGGCGGTCCTCAAGGACCAGTCGCTCGACTCCTTCGGGCACGTGCGCCTCTCCGGCGTCGGCGAGTGGCTGGCCAAGGAGATCGAGCGGCGCACCGGCAAGGAGGCCCGCACCACGGTCCTCGGGCACATCCAGCGCGGCGGCACCCCCAGCGCCTTCGACCGCTGGCTCGCCACCCGCTTCGGCCTGCACGCCATCGACTGCGTCCGCGACGGCGACTTCGGCAAGATGGTCGCCCTGCGCGGCACCGACATCGTCCGCGTCCCGATCGCCGAGGCCACCGCCAAGCTGAAGACGGTGGACCCGAAGCTGTACGAGGAGGTCGGGGTGTTCTTCGGCTGACGGCCGCCACGGCGGCTACACGGTCGTGCGGCGCAGCCGGCCCATCAGCTCCCGCACGACCGCGGCCCCGTTCAGGCTCAGCACCGACTCCGGGTGGAACTGCACCCCGCCGAAGCCGGGGCCGCGGACCGCGTGCACCTCGCCGCCCGCGGTCCGGCTCACCTCGATCCCGTGCGCGGCCAGTTCGTGCGCCGCCTCGTCGTCGCAGCGCGCCACGAAGCTGTTGTAGAAGCCGACGGTCTCGCTCCGCCCGAACAGGTCGATCCGCGTCTGCGCACCCTGGTAGGGCACCTCCTTCCGCACGATCTCCAGGCCCAGCTCCGCCGCGATCAGCTCGTGCCCGAGGCAGACCCCGAGGACACCGTGCCGGTGCTCCTTGAGCACCCGGGCGGTCAGGTCCCGCAGGAACCGCATCTTCGGGTCGGCGAGGTCCGTGGGGTCACCCGGGCCGGGGCCGAGCACCAGCGGGCCCTCGTGCGCGAGCGCCGCCTCCCGCAGCCCCGGTTCGTCGTACCGCCGTACGGTCACCTCCAGGCCGGACGAGCGCAGCACGTGCGCCAGCATCGCCGTGAAGGTGTCCTCGGCGTCGACGACCAGCGCGTGCCCGTCGAGCGCCTCGGCCCGCTCCTGCATCCGCAGCCAGAACGGCGCCAGCGCCGAGCGCCGCCCGTCCAGCGCGGCCCGCACCCGGGGGTCGTCGGCCAGCCGGGGCCGCGCCCGCTCCTCGCGCGGCCGGGAGGGCCGCACCCCGAGGGCCGCCAGGACGCCCGCCGCCTTCGCGTGGGTCTCCGCCACCTCGCCCGCCGGGTCCGAGCCGCGCACCAGCGTCGCGCCGACCGGGACCCGTAGCCGCCCGTCGGCGGAGATGTCGGCGGTGCGGATGAGGATGGGGGAGTCGAGGCTCTGGGCGCCTGTGGAGTCCTGGCCGAGCAGGGCGAGCGCGCCCGCGTAGTAGCCCCGGCCCCCGACCTCGTGGCGCTCGATGACCCGGCACGCGTTCTGCACCGGCGACCCGGTGACGGTCGCCGCGAACATGGTCTCCCGCAGCACGTCCCGCACGTCCATGGAGGACTTCCCGCGCAGCTCGTACTCGGTGTGCGCGAGGTGGGCCATCTCCTTCAGGCGCGGGCCGACGACCACCCCGCCCATGTCGCCGACGGTGCACATCATCTTCAGTTCCTCGTCGACGACCATGGACAGCTCCTCGATCTCCTTGCCGTCGGCGAGGAAGTCCAGCAGGTGCTCGGGCGTCGGCCCCTCGGCCGGATAGCGGTACGTCCCGCTGATCGGGTTCATGACGACGGTCCCGCCCGCCCGTCTCCCACCACCGCCCTCGACCGAGAGCGCTTCGCGCTCGCCCCTCCTGTTCGACATGCGGACATGCACCTCGGGGCTCGCGCCGACCAGGGTCCGCCCACCCGTCTCCCACCGCCGCCCTTCCGAGGAAGGCCCTTCGAGCCCTTTTTGATCTCCGGTGTGCACCACGAACGTCCAGTACGCGCCCCGCTCGCCCTCCAGCAGCCGCCGGAACAGCGCCAGCGCGTCGGCGCGGCCGAAGCCCGGGATCTCGCCCTCGTACGTCCGCCGGATCACGAAGTTCGCGCCCTCGCCCCGGCCGATCTCCTCCCGCAGTACCCGGCCGACGATCTCTCTGTACTCCTCGTCCCCGACGTCGAAGCCCCCGCCCTCGACCCGCACCGCGTGGCCGGGCAGCGTCCGCAGGGCCTCGTCGAGCGGGATCCCGTACGACTCCTCGGGCGTCAGCACCAGCAGCGGGGTGCCGTCGTCGCGGACGTCGAAGCCGCGCTCGCGGATCTGCCGGAACGGGATCAGCGCCAGCCCTTGGCCCGGCAGGTCGGCGAGACGGTCGTACGTGCGGACCGGGCCGAGGAGCACCTCCACGGTGTTCTCGTCATGGCCCGGCGTGCGACGGCGCAGCAGGGCGAACGGGCGCTCGTCGTGCAGGAGTTGTGTGAGGTCCATCGTTCCTCTTCTGTCTGTCGTGAGGAGGGACGACCCTGGTGGCGCAAACGCCGAAGGCCGCCCCTCGGGCGGCCTTCGCGAAGTCGTGGGTACGCGCAGTCAGTGGGCCGCCGGACGAGCGGTCCACCACCAGTTCTGGTTCGAGTGCGCGAACATGCGGCGACCTTACACCAGCCATGCGGATACGGATCGAGGTCAGGGCGGTCGTCCAACTGGTGGCTCGAGTACTGAACGTCACCCGGCCGCCCGCGCGAGCGACACGCGGGCGGCCTCCGCCACGTCCTCGCGTGGCCCCCGGGCGCACTTCTTCAGATACGACCGCGCCCGGCGGCCCGGCCAGCGTGCCGCCGCGACGGCCGGCCAGTACCGCAGGTGGTGCTCCCCGGGAGTGCGCTCCACGAAGTCGAGGATCGCGTCACGCACCGGCTCGTCCGGTACGAGGCCCAGGCGGGCCATGCCCCGCAGCGCCCCGTCGGCGAGCATCTCGGGCCCTTGCCCCAGACACCACACAACGGCCCGTGCCGGATCGTCCGCGAGCCGGACGACGGACTCGCCGACGGCGACGTACACCGCCGTCGCGGCGAAGGGGCGCCCGGCGAGTTCACGCAGGAACGGCAGCGCCTCCCGGTGGCCGCACAGGCCGAGGGCGAGGGCCATCTCGTACTGCGTCTCCCAGGTCCGGGCATCCGCGACCTCGTCGCGCAGTGCGCCGAGGAGGGCGGGGCCCGCCGCGGGGGCGCCGGTCCGCCCCAGCCGTTTCGCCGCCGCGCGCCGCCGCGGGGAGTGGCGGTCGGACAACTGTTCGAGCAGCATGTGAGCGTCCGTTCCCATGTCCAAGGAGCGTATCCGTCGTCTCACTTGCTGGGCGTGGGTCGGGAGGCGTGACATCACCCCGTAATGTTGAGGACGTGACCGTGAACGCTAAGACCAGCGCGAGCGCTGGCAACACCTGGCGAGACCTGCCCGCGGCGCAGCAGCCCGAGTACCCCGACGTCGAGGCTCTGCGCGCAGCGATCGCGGACCTCGAGTCGTATCCGCCGCTCGTCTTCGCGGGCGAGTGCGACCAGCTGCGCGCCCGCCTGGCGGCCGTCGCCAAGGGGGAGGCGTTCCTTCTCCAGGGCGGCGACTGTGCCGAGGCCTTCGACGGGGTGTCCGCGGACCACATCCGCAACAAGCTGAAGACGCTGCTCCAGATGGGTGCCGTCCTGACCTACGCGGCCTCCGTGCCCGTGGTCAAGGTGGGCCGTATCGCGGGGCAGTACTCCAAGCCGCGTTCCAAGCCGACCGAGACCCGCGACGGCGTGACGCTCCCGACCTACCGCGGCGACTCCGTCAACGGCTTCGACTTCACCGAGGCCAGCCGCGTCCCGGACCCGGAGCGCCTCAAGCGCATGTACCACGCCTCGGCGTCCACGCTGAACCTGGTGCGCGCCTTCACCACCGGCGGCTACGCCGACCTGCGCCAGGTGCACGCCTGGAACCAGGACTTCGTGAAGTCGTCCCCGTCGGGCCAGCGCTACGAGCAGCTCGCCCGTGAGATCGACAACGCGCTGAACTTCATGCGGGCCTGCGGCGCCGAGCCGGAGGAGTTCAAGACCGTCGAGTTCTTCGCCTCCCACGAGGCGCTGCTGCTCGACTACGAGACCGCCCTGACCAGGGTCGACTCGCGCACCGGCAAGCTGTACGACGTCTCCGGCCACATGGTGTGGATCGGTGAGCGCACCCGGCAGATGGACGGTGCGCACATCGAGTTCGCCTCGAAGATCAGCAACCCGATCGGCATCAAGCTCGGCCCGTCCACGACGGCCGAGGAGGCGCTGCGCTACATCGACCGCCTCGACCCCGAGCGGGAGCCGGGCCGGCTGACCTTCATCGTCCGCATGGGCGCCGACAAGATCCGCGACAAGCTCCCCGAGCTGGTCGAGAAGGTGACGGCGTCCGGCGCGACGGTGGCCTGGGTGACCGACCCGATGCACGGCAACACCTTCGAGGCGGCCTCCGGTCACAAGACCCGCCGCTTCGACGACGTGCTCGACGAGGTCAAGGGCTTCTTCGAGGTCCACAAGGGGCTCGGCACCCACCCGGGCGGCATCCACGTGGAGCTGACCGGCGACGACGTCACCGAGTGCGTGGGCGGCGGCGACGAGATCTTCGTCGACGACCTGCACCAGCGCTACGAGACGGCCTGCGACCCGCGCCTCAACCGCAGCCAGTCGCTGGACCTGGCGTTCCTCGTCGCCGAGATGTACCGGGACCAGTGACCGGTCACGGAGTCCGATAGGCAAGGTGGGGCGCGGATCACACGAGATCCGCGCCCCACGCCACTTATGTGGACTCCCCACGACGGGTAAGGTTAGGTTTGCCTCACCGATAAGGGGATGGCAGTAAGAGAGCGATCCCGTCGGGAGGTGAGTCCGCGTGTACGTCTGCAGCTGCTTCGGCATCACCGAGGCGCAGGTCAAGAAGCATGCGGAGAACGGTGCCTGCACCCCCCGCCAGATAGCCTCCGCCTGCAAGGCCGGCACGGACTGCGGGTCGTGCGTGCGGCGCATCCAGGCGCTCCTGGGCCGCGGCGCCTGCCCCCGGCGTGAGCTCACCGACCTGGGCGGGCCGGTGCTCACCGGGCTGCCCGGCCCCACCGCCCTGGACGAAGCGGCCTAGCTCTCCGGCTGCTCGATGACCTGTGCGATGTAGAGCGCCTCGCCGAGCTTGTCCACCAGTTCCAGCTGGGTGTCGAGGTAGTCGATGTGATGCTCCTCGTCGGCCAGGATGTCCTCGAAGATGTTCGCGGACGTGATGTCACCCTTCTCGCGCATCACCTTGACGCCCCGCTTGAGCCGGTCGATCGCCTCCACCTCGATCTGCCGGTCGGCCTCGAACATCTCCTTGACGGTCTGCCCCACCCGCACGTGGAACAGCCGCTGGTAGTTGGGCAGCCCTTCCAGGAACAGGATGCGGTCGGTGAGCACCTCGGCGTGCTTCATCTCGTCGAACGACTCGCGCCGGGTGTACGTGGCGAGCTTCGTCCAGCCGAAGTTCTCCTGCATCTTGGCGTGCAGGAAGTACTGGTTGATCGCGGTCAGCTCGCCGGTGAGCTGCTCGTTGAGGAACTCGATGACCTCGGGGTCGCCCTGCATCGCAGCGGCTCCTTCCACACGGAGGGACGGGGGAGGTGTGCGGCGCATGATTGCACCGGCGGGGAAGATCGTCCAGTAAGTGCCTACTTAGTAAGTACATGCGGCCTTGATGGCGGTTGTCCGCTTCGCGGATCGGTGGTCAAGGGCACTGCCCAAGGTCTGTCAGGATGGATACATGGGTCATCCGGTGGAGCGCGCGTCTGGGGCAGGGGTGGGGTCCGAACTTCCGCCGGGGCAGCGACTTCAGCGCGGCTGGCCGGTCATGCACTACGGACCCGTCCCGAAATTCCGGCCCGAGCGCTGGGAATTCAGGGTCTTCGGCGCCACCGCCGACGGTGACAAGCACACCTGGAACCACGAGGAGTTCACGGCCCTGCCGTACACCACCGTGGTGTCCGACCTGCACTGCGTCACGAAGTTCAGCATGCTCGGCGCGGAGTGGGGCGGGATCCCGGCCCGCTCGATCCTGGACCTGGCCCCGCCGGCGCCGGACGTCACCCATGTGATGGTGTGGGCCGAGTACGGATTCAGCTCGAACCTGCGCCTGTCGGACTTCGCCTCCGACCGCACCATCTTCGCCACCCACAAGGACGGCGAACTCCTCACCGCCGAGCACGGCTTCCCGGTCCGTCTGGTCGTCCCCCACCTGTACGCCTGGAAGGGCCCGAAGTGGGTGCGCGGCGTGGAGTACATGACCGTCGACCGCCGCGGCTTCTGGGAGGAGCGCGGCTACCACAACATCGGCGACCCCTGGCAGGAACAGCGCTACTCCTACCAGGAAGAGCCCGGGGACGGCCCCGAGCTCTGAACTCTCCTGGTGTGCCGGCCAGTACCGGTCAGTGGTGGTACTGGTGCACCACCGCGTGGCCCTTGCCGCGGCCGATCGTCCACTTGTTGACCGGGGTGGTCACCACGAAGGCGATCACGAAGGAGATGGCCAGCGAGATCCAGAACAGCGCGTCGCTCAGCGTGGCGTCCATCGCCGAGGGCCAGACCAGGATCACGCCGTTGTCGATCAGTTCCATCACGGCGATCGACAGGGTGTCCGCGGCCAGCGCCACCTTGAAGGCCGTACGGAAGTCGACGCCCGCCTTCAGTACGCCGCGCAGGGTGAGCGAGTAGCCGAAGAAGAAGGCCAGCACGATCGCCAGGATCATCGTCGGCAGGTTCCCCCAGCCGAACGCCGTGCCGATGACCATGCCGAGCACTTCGCCGATGGCGCAGCCCGTGAGGCAGTGCAGGGTTGCCTGGACGGCCATGGACCAGGTGGCGGCGGGCGCGTGGTGCGCGTGGGCGTCGTGCTCGTGCCCGTGACCGGTGTGCGGGTCCGCGTGTGCCGTGTGGTGGTGCGCGTGGTCCGTGTGGTGGTGCGCGTGGTCCGTGTGCTCGGCGTGGTCAGCGTGGTCAGCGTGTTCGGCGTGCGCCTCGTGCTGCATGACTACCCCCATGTCAGGTGACGGTTCCTGCTCCGAGCAAGAACCTATACCCCCAGGGGGTATTTCCCAAGGGGTTATCCGTCGCGCAGTTTCTTCAGCCGCTCCACGTCCGCCGCGTGCCCCTCCTTGCCGCCGGGGGTCTCGATGACCAGCGGGACGCCCGCCGTCGCCGGGTGGGTCATCAGGGCGCGGAAGGGGTCCTCGCCGATGTGACCGGCGCCGATGTTCTCGTGCCGGTCCTTGTGCGCGCCGGCCACGTCCTTGGAGTCGTTGGCGTGGATCAGCCGCAGCCGGCCCTCGCCGACCGTGTCGACCAGCAGGTCGAGGGTCTGGTGCATGCCGCTCGGGCCGGTCAGGTCGTGGCCCGCCGCGAAGATGTGGCAGGTGTCCAGGCAGACGCCCAGCTTGGGGTGGGCGTCCAGCGCCTCGAAGTACGGCCCGAAGTCCCAGGTGCGCGAGCACAGCGAGAAGCCCTGCCCGGCGGTCGACTCCAGCAGCAGGAACGGGTCGTCGTCGTGGGTCAGCTCGTCCAGCAGTGGCAGCATGTGCTCCCGCACCTGCCGCAGCGCCACCGCCCGCGCCCGCCCGCCGGTCGCGCTGCCGGTGTGCACGACCACGCCGAGTGCGCCGATCTCCCGCCCGCGCCGCAGCGAGTGCCGCAGCGACTCCACCGACCGCTCCACGGTCGCCTCGGTGTGCGAACCGAAGTTGATCAGATACGGCGCGTGCACGTACGCCGGGATCGACTCCGCGGCACAGGCCTCGCGGAACGCCTCGTCCTGCCGGGGGTTGCCGGCCGGGGTGGCCCAGCCACGCGGATTGGCGACGAAGACCTGCACGGTCTCCGCCTTCAGCTCACGGGCGTACGACAGGCCCACCGCGTGCAGCCCGCCGGCCACGGGCACGTGACCGCCGACCGGGTTGCGAGCGGCACCGGACAGGGCGGCAGACGAGGCGGGGGAGGCCGGGGAGGCAGGAGCGGTGGGGGATGGGGACTGCTGGCTTCTCACCCGTTCAGGGTGTCACGCCGACCTCCGCCGCCCGACCACGGTCCCGCCGGCCTCCGGCACCACACGGTGATCGTGACCGTCACCGGATGGTGATCGTGATCGTCGACCCCTTGGGCGCCGTGTCGCCGCCCTCCACCGACTGCTTCCGCACAGTGTCGCCGAACAGCCCGAGCAGCCCGCGGTCCTCCTCGACCTGGAAGCCCGCGTCCTCCAGCTGCTTCGTCGCGTCGTCCACGTTCGACCCGACCACGTCCGGGACCTCGACCATCACCGGGCCCTTGGACAGCGTCAGCGTCACCGTGTCGCCCTCGGCGGCCTGCTTGCCCTTGTCCGGGGTCTGCCGGGCGACCGTGCCCTTGTCGAACTCGGAGTTGACCCGCTCGGTGGCGATCTTCACCTTGAGCCCGGCGTCCTCCAGGTCCTGCCGGGCGCTGTCCGGGTCCTCGCCGGTGACGTCCGGCACGTCGACGGGGCTGCCCTCGCTGACGACGAGCGCGATCGCCGAGCCGGTGTGCTGCTCGGTACCCGCCTGCGGGGCCGTGTCGATGACCGCGCCCCTCGCGACGTCCTCGCTGAACTCCCGGGTGACCATGCCCGGCTCGAGACCGTCCGCCTTCAGCCGGGCCCGCGCCCGGGCCAGCGACTGGCCCTTCACGTTCGGCACGTTCACCGTCTCCGGGCCGAGCGAGACGGTCAGGGCCACGGAGTCGTTGTCCCGGATCCGGGCGCCGGGCGCGGGGTCGGAGCTGATGACCGTGCCGCGCTCGACCGTGTCGCTGTAGGCGCGCTTGACCTGTCCGACGTCGAGACCGGCCTCGTGGAGCCGCTGCCTGGCCTGCGCCTCGGTCCGGGACAGCACCGGCGGGACCTTCGTGAACTGGCCGGAGTTGATGTACCAGACCCCGGCGCCCACGCCGAACACCAGCAGCACGGCCGCGACGAGCGTCAGCAGCCCGCGCCGGGGCCGCTGACGGGGGGTGCGCCGCTCGGACACGGGCGGGGACTGCAGCCGGGTGGTGCGCCGCACGCCCGCGTCCCGGGGCTCCTCCTCGTCCTCGTTGACGGGCAGCGGCCGGGGCACGGTCAGCGAGCGCGGGATCACGCTCGTACGGTCCGCGGAGATGTCGCGGTGCTCGTGCTCGGCGGACAGCGCCTGCGGCGGCAGGGCGTCCAGCTGCGCGGCGGTGAGCGTGGCCCGGGCCCTGAGCGCGTCGCCCAGCAGCGCCGCCGCGTCCTGCGGCCGCAGGCCCGGGGTGCGCGCGGTGGCCGAGGCGACCAGCTCGTCCAGCTCGTACGGCAGCCCCGGCACCAGCGCCGAGGGCGGCGGCACGTCCTCGTGTATGTGCTTGTAGAGCACCTGCGCGGGGGTGCCCCCGGGGTGCGGCTTGCCACCGGTCAGCATCTCGTAGAGCACCACACCGCACGCGTACACGTCGACGCGCGGGTCGGCGGTGCCCTGCTCGATCTGCTCGGGCGCGAGGTAGGAGACGGTCCCGAGTACGGTGCCCGTCGTGCTGGTCTGGGTGTCCACGGACCGCACCAGCCCGAAGTCGGCGACCTTGACCCGGCCGTCGTCCCCTATCAGCACGTTCTCGGGCTTCATGTCCCGGTGCACGAACCCGGCCCGGTGCGCGGCGCCGAGCGCGGCCAGCACAGGCTCCAGGACGTCCAGCGCGGCCCGCGGCTGCAGCGCGCCCCGCTCGCGCAGCACGTCCCGCAGGGTGCACCCGGCCACGTACTCCATCGCCAGGTACACGTACGACCCGTCGGTGCCCTGGTCGAAGACCTGCACCACGTTGGGGTGGGCGAGCCGGGCGACCGACTTGGCCTCCCGGATGAACCGCTCCACGAAGGACCCGTCGGCCGCCAGCGCCGGGTGCATCACCTTGAGCGCGAGCACCCGGTCCAGGCGGGTGTCCAGGGCCCGGTAGACCGTGGCCATCCCGCCGACGGCGATCCGCGCGTCGACGCGATAGCGGCCGTCGAGCACCTGCCCGACGAGAGGGTCCTGAAGGGTCGTATCCACGCAATGGAGTCTACGAGGACCGACCGACACGCCGGCTCGCTGCGCCGTTCGGGTGGCGGAATGCAGCAGAGCTGTGACTGTCGTGGGACCGCGGCGACCAGACCGCGGCCCTGGACCGCAGGCCCGACCGCGGCCCTGGAAACCTGGCCCGACCGCGGCCCTGGACCGCTTGCCTGGAACGCGGCTCTAGAACGCGGGCCGCTCGGGGTCCAGGCGGGCGAGACCCTCGGTGGGGGAGGAGGCCTCCGCGAAGTGCCGGCGCGGGATCCGCCCGGCCAGCCGGGCCAGCCGTCCCGCCTCCACCGCGTGCCGCATGCCGGCCGCCATCAGCTCCGGCTCCTGCGCGCGGGTCACCGCGGAGGCGAGCATCACACCCGCGCAGCCCAGCTCCATCGCCAGCGTCACGTCGGACGCGGTACCGGCGCCCGCGTCCAGGATCACGGGCACGCGCGCGTGCTCCACGATCAACTGGAAGTTGTGCGGGTTGCGGATGCCGAGCCCGGACCCGATCGGCGAGCCCAGCGGCATCACCGCCGCACAGCCCACGTCCTCCAGCTTCCGTGCGAGCACCGGGTCGTCATTGGTGTACGGCAGCACCGTGAAACCGTCGTCCACCAGCGTCTCCGCCGCCTCCAGCAGCTCCACCGGGTCCGGCAGCAGCGTCCGCTCGTCGGCGATGACCTCCAGCTTGACCAGGTCGGTGCCGAGCGCCTCCCGGGCCAGCCGGGCGGTCAGCACGGCCTCGCCGGCGGTGAAACAGCCCGCCGTGTTCGGCAGCACCCTGATGCCCAGCTTCTCCAGCACCGACAGCACGGAGCCGTGCACCCCGGGGTCGACCCGTCGCATCGCCACCGTGGTCAGTTCGGTGCCGGAGGCGACCAGCGCCCGCTCCAGCACGTCCAGGCTCGGTGCGCCTCCCGTGCCCATGATCAGCCGGGAGCCGAGGGGCACGCCCCCGAGGACGAAGGGATCGTCGGCCATGGGTCAGCCTCCTTGGACGGCGGTGAGGACTTCGACACGGTCGCCCTCGGCGAGGGCCGTGACCGCCCACCGCGTGCGCGGGACGACGGTCTCGTTGACGGCGGCGGCCACCCCGGAGGACGCCACGGTGAGCGACCCCACGAGGGTGTCCAGCGCGGTGCCCGGGGCGACCTCGCGGCGCTCCCCGTTGACGGAGATGGTGACGGAGTCGTTCATGCGGGCTGCTCCACGAGTACGGCGCCGAAGCGTTGCGGCGTGAACGGACGGGCGTTCGCGGGCAGTTCACCGCCGGTCAGCAGCTCCGCCATGACGTCCCCGGTGACCGGGGTCAGCAGTACCCCGTTGCGGTAGTGCCCGGTGGCCAGCAGCAGCCCGTCCAGGCCGGACGGGCCGAGCAGCGGCGCGTTGTCCGGGGAGCCGGGGCGCAGCCCGGCCCGGGTCTCGGTGAGGGGCAGCTCGGTGATGCCCGGCACCAGCTCGTGGGCGTCGCGCAGCAGCTCGTACACCCCGCCCGCGGTCACCGTCGTGTCCCAGCCCAGCTCCTCGCTGGTGGCGCCGACGACCAGCTCGCCGTTCTCCCGGGGCACCAGGTAGACCTGGCTGCCGCGCACCACGGCCCGCACCGTACGGCTCAGGAACGGCGCGTACCGGCGCGGCACGGTCAGCCGCAGCACCTGCCCCTTCACCGGCCGCACCGGAGGCAGCAGGTGGTCCGGCATGCCCGCGAGGCGCCCGCTCAGGCTGCCGCCCGCGAGCACCACCTGCCCCGCGGTGAGCGCGGTGCCGTCCGTCGTCGTGACACCGGCGGCCCGGTCCCGTACGACGTCGAGCCGCTCGACCCACGACCGATGGAAGACCACCCCGGACCGCTCGCACGCGGCCACCAGGGCCGACGCCAGCCGCCTCGGGTCGATCTGGTGGTCCCCGTCCACCCGCAGCCCGCCGCGCACACCGGGCGCGAGCATCGGCTCCAGGCGCCGGCACTCCCGCCCCGACAGCCACTGCGAATCCAGTCCGGAGCGCTGCTGAAGGGTGTGCAGTTCGCGCAGGTGGGCGCGGTCGTCGGCGTCCAGCGCGACGGCCAGGGTGCCGCAGCGGCGGTAGCCGAGGTCGTGACCGGTCAGCTCGGTCAGCTCGGCCGCGAAGTCCGGGTAGCGGCGCGCGGACTCCAGGTTCAGGGCGAGCAACGTCTCCTCGCCGTAGTGCAGTTCGGTGACCGCGGCCAGCATCCCCGCCGCGACCTGCGCGGCTCCGCCGCCGGGCTCGGGGTCCACCACGGCGGTGGCGAGTCCGCGTTGCGCGGCACGCCAGGCCGTGACCAGGCCGATGATTCCGCCCCCGATGACGAGGACGTCGGACGTATCGGACGTACGTGACGACATGGGCGTCCAGCCCCTCCCTTCGCCGGCATGACCCGGATCAGGTTCGTACGGTCGGAGGCCGCCCAGCCTCCCTCTCAGCCCGGTGCGTCCGGGCTCCCGCGAGTGCTTGTACGGTGGCCACCCTAGCTCGCGAAGCGCCGCTCTTGTAAGGGAGCCCCTGTCCATGGCCCGATCCCTCGACGGACTCACCTTCGCCCCCGTGGTGGACCAAGCCCCAGGTCAGGTGGGTACCCGTACCCGCTTCGCGTACCACGAGAAGGACGGCGAGATCTGGGCCGAGTACGCGGGCGGCGACGTGGTGCGCGGCCATCTGGTCGGCACCCGCGAGGGCGACAGGCTGGACTTCCGGTACGTGCAGCTGAGGCACGACGGCACCACCTCCTCCGGGCACTGCGTGTCCACCGTCGTGGAGCTCTCGGACGGGCGGGTGCGACTGGAGGAGACCTGGCGGTGGGAGTCGCAGCCGGGCGCCGGGACGAGTGTTGTGGAACAGGTCACCGAGCACGCCCGATGACTGACGATTTGTCAGTTGTCTATGGTGAGCGGGTGAGCGAGCAGACAGCGCAAGAAGGCACCTCGCGCGGCGGCGCGGGGCAGGAGCGGCGCGTGGTCGTCGCCGGCGCGGGCATGGCCGGGGTGCAGACCGCCGTCGCCCTGCGGGAACAGGGCTTCAGGGGCTCCGTGACCCTCATCGGCGCCGAACCCCATCAGCCCTACGACCGGCCGCCGTTGTCCAAGGCCGTGCTGCTCGGCACGTCCGAGGGCTCCGCGTTCGACGTCGACTTCGACTCGCTCGACATCGAACTGCGGCTCGGCTGCGAGGCGCTGGGCGTGCGCACCGCCGACCACGAGCTGGACACCGAGACCGGACCCGTCCCGTACGACGTCCTGGTCCTCGCCACCGGCGCCGAACCGATCCGGCTGCCCGGCACCGAGGGCGTGCCCGGCGTGCACCTGCTGCGCACCCTGGACGACGCCGAGCGGCTGCGGCCCGTGCTCGATCGGCAGCACGACATCGTGGTCGTCGGCGCCGGCTGGATCGGCGCCGAGTTCGCCACCGCCGCCCGTGAGGCGGGCTGCGCGGTGACCGTCGTCGAGGCCGCCGACCGGCCGCTGGCCGGCGCGCTGCCCGCCGAGGTCGCCGCGCCGATGACCGCCTGGTACGCCGACAGCGGCACCGAACTGCGCACCCACGCGCGCGTGGAGCGCGTCGAGCCCGGCGCGGTCGTGCTCGCCGACGGATCGCGGCTGCCCGCGGGCGCCGTTGTGGTCGGCATCGGCGCGCGCCCCGCCACCGGCTGGCTGGCCGGCTCCGGCATCGAACTGGGCGCGCACGGCGAGGTCGTCGCCGACGACCACCTGCGCACCTCCGCCGAGGACGTGTACGCGGTCGGCGACTGCGCCTCGTTCCCCTCGGCCCGCTACGGCACCCGGCTGCTGGTCCACCACTGGGACAACGCCCTCCAGGGCCCGCGCACGGTCGCCGCGAACATCCTCGGCGAGCAGGCCGTGGTCTACGACCCGGTGCCGTACTTCTGGTCCGAGCAGTTCGGCCGGTTCGTCCAGTACGCGGGCCATCACGCCGCCGCCGACCGGATGGTCTGGCGCGGCGACCCGGCGGGCCCGGCCTGGTCGGTGTGCTGGCTGCGCGACGACCGCCTGGTCGCCCTGCTGGCAGTCGGCCGCCCCCGCGACCTGGCCCAGGGCCGCCGCCTGATCGAGGCAGGCCGCCGCATGGACCCACAGTCCCTCTCCGACCCGTCCCGCCCCCTGAAAAACGCCACCACCGACTGAACGACAACCCCGCCCAGCGGAGCACCCCAAAGGGCGGCGTGGACATGCGCGACGACGGTGCCGCGGTCGGTTGCCGGGTGGGGTGCGGGGAGCTGCGCGAGGGGCCACGGCGGCGGCGCGGATGGCTGCCGGGTGGGGTGCGGGGAACTGCGCGACCGGCCACGACGGTGCCGCGGACGGTTGCCGGCAAGGGCCGCGGGGAACGGCGCGCGGGGCCACGGCGGCGGCGCGGACGCTTGCCGGCAAGGGTCGCGCGGAACTGCGCGACCAGCGACGACGCCGACGCGGACGGCCGACGGCACATCGCGGCGACCCCAGCGGAGCGCCTACGCTAGGACCCGTGACCGAGATTGACGCAAAGATTGATGCTCTCGTCCCCGCCTGGCTCACCCTCCCCGACATCGCCGAAAAGCTCGACGTCGAGGTGACGCGCGTGCGGCAGCTGGTCAAGGAGGGCCAGCTCATCGCCGTACGCCGAGGTGAGAACCGGGCGCTGCACGTCCCCGCCGCCTTCATCGACGGGGACAAGGTCGTCAAGGGTCTGTCCGGGACCCTGACGCTCCTGCGGGACGACGGTTTCGCGGTCGAAGAGATGATCGAGTGGCTCTTCACCCCCGACCCGACCCTGCCCGGCACCCCCGCGCAGGCCCTGAGCGAGAATCGCGGTACGGAGGTGAAGCGCCGGGCCCAGGCGCTCGCCGTCTGAACCAACCGCACCCGGGGTGGCGTACCGGCCGCGGCCCGTACGCCACCCGCTCGCACGCCCACGGACACCGACCAGGGGGGACCCACGCATGTCCGACACCGCCCGCACCAGGTTCGCCGACGCCCGGCTCTACCTCTGCACGGACGCCCGCCGCCGGCAGGGCGACCTCGCCGAGTTCCTGGACACGGTCCTGGCCGGCGGTGTCGACATCGTGCAGTTGCGCGACAAGGGCATGGAGGCCGCCGAGGAGCTGGAGCACCTCGAGGTCTTCGCGGACGCCTGCGCCCGGCACGGCAAGCTGCTCGCGGTCAACGACCGGGCCGACGTCGCCCACGCGGCCCGCGCCGACGTGCTGCACCTGGGCCAGGGCGACCTCCCGGTGCCCGCGGCACGCGCGATCCTCGGCCCCGACGTCCTGATCGGCCGCTCCACGCACGCCGAGTCCGAGGCCGCCGCGGCCGCCGTCCAGGAGGGCGTGGACTACTTCTGCACCGGCCCCTGCTGGCCGACCCCGACCAAGCCGGGCCGCCACGCCCCCGGCCTCGACCTGGTCCGGTACACCGCCGCGCTGGGCACCGGGCGCCCCTGGTTCGCCATCGGCGGCATCGACCTGGGCAACCTCGACGACGTGCTGGACGCGGGCGCCCGCCGGGTGGTCGTGGTCCGCGCGATCACCGAGGCGGACGACCCGGGAGCCGCGGCGGCGGAGTTCACCAAGCGGCTGCGGCAGGCCTGACGGCCGCCCGGGGCCACCGAGAGCCACCGCGAGAGCCACCGTGAGGGCTGAGGCGAGGGCCCTTGCCGGGACCCGGCAGGGCCTCGTTTCCCGCGCCGTGTCCAGGTTTTTGTCCAAGGGGTGGACAGGAAGTCGACAATTCGGTCAAATCGCCGATGCCCGGTTGGGGGACCGCCCACCCCTGACTAACCTGCGGGTATGGCCCTCGGAACCGCATCCACCAGGACTGATCGCGCACGCACCGTGCGTGACATCCTCGCCGCCGGCAAGACGACGTACTCGTTCGAGTTCTACGCGCCGAAGACCCCCCAGGGCGAGCGGAACCTGTGGAACGCGCTGCGCCGGGTCGAGGCCATGGCCCCCGACTTCGTGTCCGTCACCTACGGTGCCGGTGGTTCCACGCGCGCCACCACGGTCAAGGAGACCCAGCAGATCGTCGTCGACACGACGCTCACACCGGTCGCCCACCTGACCGCCGTCGACCACTCCATCGCCGAACTGCGGAACATCATCGGCCAGTACGCGGACGCCGGTATCCGCAACATGCTCGCCGTGCGCGGCGACCCGCCCGGCGACCCGATGGGCGACTGGGTCCCGCACCCCCGCGGCCTGACCTACGCGGCCGAACTCGTCCGCCTCATCAAGGAGTCGGGCGACTTCTGCGTCGGCGTCGCCGCCTTCCCGGAGATGCACCCGCGCTCCACGGACTGGGACACCGACGTCGCGCACTTCGTGGACAAGTGCCGCGCGGGCGCCGACTACGCCATCACGCAGATGTTCTTCCAGCCGGAGTCGTACCTGAGGCTGCGCGACCGGGTGGAGGCGGCGGGCTGCGCGACCCCGGTCATCCCCGAGGTCCTGCCTGTCACCAGCGTGAAGATGCTGGAAAGACTCCCCCAACTCAGCAATGCGCTTTTCCCGCCCGCCCTGAAAGAGCGGATCCTCACAGCGAAGGACGACCCGTCGGCGGTACGCTCCATCGGTATCGAGTTCGCCACGGAGTTCTGTGCACGGTTGCTGTCCGAGGGAGTTCCCGGACTGCACTTCATCACGCTCAACAACTCCACGGCGACCTTGGAAATCTACGAGAACCTTGGCCTGCACCACCCTCCGCAGGCCTAGACCGGCCGCACCGCTATAGGACACACTGCGTAGCGGTCACTGGGAGAGGGGCGTACATGGGCTGGGCGGTCCTCTACATCGCGTTCGGCGTCGTCGCACTGTGGTTGCTCGGCGAGGTGCTGCTGCAGTACAAGGCTCGGCTGCGCTGGCGGCTGCTGGCGTTCGCCGGCTTCCTGGGTGTCGTGGTCGGTGTGCTGATGCCGTCCGTTGTCGTCATCGGCGTGGGCGCGATCGCCTTCGCGATCGGTCAGACCTACGTCACGCTGTCCTTCCGCCGCGGCTTCGCGGCGGGCTGGGCGGTCAAGCGCCCCGACGAGGAGACGGGCGAGCCCACCAAGCGCCGCCGCGGCAAGGCGGACCGTCAGGACCCGGCCCTCGAGGTCTCCGACATGGAGAACGGCGAGGCCGGCCCCGACGGTGACCACGACCGGCGCTACGACGACGGCTACGGCCACGACGGTTACGACCGCGACGGCTACGACCGCGACGACGTGTTCTCGCCGGCCGGCGGACCCGAGCCCGTCGCCGGGAACAGCACGGTCTACGAACCCCAGCCCCTGCCCGACGACACCGGCTCCTACGGTGTCTACGGTGACCAGCCCGTCGCCGCGGGCGCCGGACAGCCCCAGGGCGCCGGCCAGGCCTACGCCTACGACTACTCGGGCTACGAACAGCAGGGCTACGGCTACGACGCCGGCGGCCAGCAGGGTTACGCCAACTACTCCGACCCGTACATCGGCGCCCAGTCCTACGGCGGCACCTCGTACGACACCGGCTATGGCCAGCAGCAGTACGGCCAGCAGGGCTACGGGCAGGACGCGTACGGCACCGGCGGCTACGGCGAGACCCCGGCCGGGGGAGTCTGGGTCCCCCAGCAGCGCACCGACGAGAACTACGGCGGCGAGCTCCCGCAGGAGCAGCCGTACCCGTACCAGAACCCCACGCCGCAGCAGCCCGGCCCCGGGTACGACGAGCAGTACCGCTACTGAGCCCGCCCGCTCACTGGGAGCCGCGGAACTCCGGCCCCTCCACGATCAGTCCGGCCACCAGTGCGCCCGACATGCCGGCGTGGGGGAGGCCGCCGCCGGGGTGGGACCAGCCGCCCGCCCGGTACAGACCGGGCAGCCGCGTGGTGTTCGCCGGGTGCAGGAAACGGCCCTCGCCCGCGGCGAGCGAGGGAGCGGGCACGGCCCCGGAGCGGGCACCTGTCTCGCCCTCGATGTCCCCGGGGGTGCGCACCTCGTGCCACAACAGGCGCTCGCGCAGCCGGGGTACGGCGTGCCCGGCGGCGTCGAGGAGCAGGTCCGCGCAGCGCCGGACCGTGGCCTCCTCGTCCCAGCCGGCGTCGGCCGGCACCGCCGCGGACACCACCGCCGACTCGTGCGCGTCGTCCGGCCGCAGCGCAGGGTCGTCGGGGCGCAGCACGGTCACCGTGGGAGACGGGAGCTGGTCCCCGCCGGGTGAGGCCAGGAAGTCCAGCTCTTTCTCGCCGTCCGGCGCGTGCACGACCGTGCGGTGCGCGGCCCCGGCCTCGGGCCCGCCGCGCAGGGCCAGCAGCAGCGTGAACCGCCCGGCCCCGGGAGAGGCCTGCTCGGACCGGACGTCACCCTCCGCGTCCAGCGGACGTTCCGTCAGCGCCCGCAGCCGCGCCGGATCCACGTCCGCCACGACGTGGTCCGCCTCGGCGACGGTCCCTCCCCCGCTGCCGAAAGCCCGCGAGGTGCCCCCGGCCAGCTCCACGCCGGCCGCCCGGCCGTCCTTCTCCACGATCCGGGTGACCTCGGCGCCGAAGACGAACTCGACCTTCCGCTTCAGGCACCGCTCGTACACCGCGCGCGCGAGCTCCCGCATACCGCCGCGCACGTACCAGGCGCCGAAGGCGTGCTCCATGTACGGCAGCACGGCGGCGCTCGCCGGAGCGGTCCGGGGGTCGAGGCCGTAGGCGAGGGCGTGGCTGTGCAGCAGGGCTGTCAGGCGCTCGTCGCGCAGCTCCCAGTCGCCGACCTCGGCCAGCGTGCGCGCCCGGCGCGTGCGCAGCAGCCGCTTGTGCGGGACGGCCGGATAGGGCTCCTGCTGCGCCAGTACCTGCCAGTTCGGCCACAGGGGCTCCTCCAGCAGTGGCCGGCGGGTGCGGTCCCAGGCCTCGCGGGCCCGCACCAGGAAGTCGCCCCAGCGCCGGCCCGCCCCCGCGCCCAGGGCCTCGTCCAGGGCCGTGACGACACCCGCGTGCGAGGCGTTCGGCAGGGACACCGCGGTGCCGTCCGCGAAGACGTGCCGGGAGGCCGGGTCGACCTGGACCAGCTCGACCGTGTCCTCCAGGGACTCCTTGCCGGTCTTGATGAACAGATCGCGGTAGACGGCGGGCAGCGGCAGCAGTCCCGGGCCGGTGTCGAAGGCGAACCCGTCCCGCTCGAAGCGGCGCACCGCACCGCCGTACGTCTGCGTACGTTCGTACACCACCACCCGGTGGCCCGCGACGGCCAGCCGGGCAGCAGCCGCCATCGCGCCCATCCCGGCGCCGATCACCGCAATCCGTGCCATGCCTGCGACTTTATCGACCGGCACCGACAACGCCGACGGCGGCCGGTCAGCCCGGAGGTCCGGGCATCCGCGAGGCCAGCCGCCGCTCCTCCCGGCGCTGGGCCCGGCGCCGCAGAAAGCGCCGGATGCGGGAGACCAGGAACACCAGCACCACCAGTCCGCAGACCAGCAGCACACCCGCGACGACGGACGCCGCCACCGGATGGAACATCGCGAACGAGACGACGGCGCCCACCCCGAGATCCTCGGCGAGGCTCAGGACGAAGTTGCTGAACGGCTCCGGCGAGCTGTTGACCGCCATGCGCGTCCCGGCCTTGACGGTGTGGCTGGCCAGCGCCGTCGAACCGCCGATCAGCCCGGCCGCCACGTCCGACAGCGACCCGCTGTGCCCGGCGAGCAGCGCCCCGACCCAGGCGCCCGCGAGTGGCCGGACCACCGTGTGCACGGAGTCCCACAGCGAGTCGACGTACGGGATCTTGTCGGCGACCGCCTCGCACAGGAAGAGCACGCCGGCCGCGATCAGCACCTCGGGCCGCTGCAGCGTCTGCGGGATGTCGTCGCTGACTCCCGTCACGCCGAAGAGGCCGAGCAGCAGCACCACCGCGTAGGCGTTGATGCCGCTGGCCCAGCCGCTGGTGAAGACCAGGGGGAGTACGGACACGGAGGCGATCGTAGCCAGGCGGCGCGCCCGCGTCCTGGGCACGCGCGCGGACGACTGAGTACCTGTACCTAGGCGCCGAGATGAGTACCCGCGCGGATGGGCCCGGACCTGCGGGAACGGGAGAGTGGAGACACGGCAAGGGGGCGCGGCCCGGCACCGCCGACACGGGGCGGCGGAACGGTGCCCGCCCGCCGGCCGCTCCTTCCGCCGACCCGTCGGCGGAAGCGAGGCACGGGGGACCCGGGGCAGACCACCACGGGGGACCATCGGGGGAATGCCCGTACAGGAAGCACGGGGGAAGTACGGGAGACAGGTACGGGGGAGGGAGGAGGCGCCGGTCCGCGTGCGGGCCGGCGCCTCCTTCATGCCCGGCGCCGCTCTGCCCCGCTCATGCCCGGCGTTGCCGTGCCGCGCTCAGCCCTTGCCGCTCACGCGTCCCTGAAGCAGCCGGGACAGGGCCGCGTGGACGTCGTCGAGGGAGCGCTCCGGCTGGAAGGACTTCCAGTCCAGGGCGGCCACCAGGACCATGCCGACCAGTGCGGCCGCCGTCAGTTGGACGTCGATCTCCTCGCTGAACTCGCCGGCCTCGACGCCGTCCCGCAGCACCCCCTCGACGACGGCCACGGCCTCCTGCCGGACCACCATCAGGGTCGACTGCCAGGCGCGGTTGGTGCGCCACAGCTCCGCCACGTACAGCTGGGTGAAGGCGGGGTAGCGGTCGATGAAGACCAGGCCCGCGCGGACCATGGCGTCCAGCGCGTCCACCTTGCCGCCGCCCTCGGCCGCGGTCCGCTCGGCCGCCTCCCTGAGGGAGGCGGTGAGCAGGCCCACGCCGTGCCGCAGCAGCTCCTCGAAGAGGACCGACTTGCTCGCGAAGTTGTAGTAGACCGTGCCCTTCGCGACCCCGGCCCGCTCCGCGATCTCGTCCACCGTGGTGGCGGAGAAGCCCTGCTCGGCGATGAGGGTGACGGCCGCCTCGTAGAGCTTCTGCCGGGTGGCCTCACGGCGCGTGCTGCCGCCGGACGTGGCGCTGCTGCTTTCCATGGACCCGATTCTCACAGGTACGCGCGTGTGCCGGGACTCCTTGGAGATCACAGGCTCAGCTCGGGGTGCAGCCGGTCCAGCGTCCACACCTGGCGGCGCCGGGCCGCCAGCGCGGTGAGGGCGAGAGCACCCGCGGTGAACGCAGCCAGGACGCCGCAGGCCTGCCACACCGGTCCCAGTCCGCCGCCCGTGATCAGCCGGCGCAGGGCGTCCACGATGTGGCTCATCGGCAGGAACGGGTGGATCGCGTTGAAGAAGCCCGGACTGGTCTGCACCGGATACGTGCCGCCCGCCGACGTCAGCTGGAGCATCAGCAGCGCGAGGACGAGGATCCGGCCCGCCGCGCCGAAGCGGGCGTTCAGCCACTGCACGATGGCCGCGAAGCACGCCGTGACCAGGAACAGGAAACCGACCGTGCCGGCCGCCCGCGCCATCTGGAGGCCGATTCCCCAGTGCAGGACGGACATCAGGGCCAGTGTCTGCAGCACGCCCACCGCGACCACCGGCAGCCAGCCGGCCAGCGCGATCCGCCACGCGGACGAACCGGCCGCCAGGGCACGCCGGTTGAGCGGCGGGATCAGCATGTAGGCGACCATCGCGCCCACCCACAGGGACAGCGGGATGAAGTACGGGGCGAACCCGGTGCCGTAGTTGGGCGCCTTGTGCAGGTCGTGGGAGGCCAGTTGGACCGGGTCGGCCATGACGCCGGTCCGCCGGTCGCGGTCCCGCTTGTCGTAGTCGGGGATCTTCGCGGCGCCGTCGTGCAGGCCGCCGGCCAGCTTCCCGGAGCCGTCGACCAGCTTGTAGATGCCGCCGTTGAGGGTCTCGGCGCCGGACTCGGCCGTACCGAGCCCCTGGTCCAGCTTGACCGCTCCGGTGTCGGCGGTGCCGAGGCCGGCGTGCAGCTTCTTGGCGCCCGCGGCGACCTCGGCCGCGCCGTCGTTCAGCTTGTTGATCTTCTTGACGGCGTCGTTCACGTCCTTGTGGAGGTGCGGCGCGCGCTCGGCGAGGGCGCTGGCCTGCTTCCGCAGTGTGCCGAGGTTGTCCCGCATCGTCTTCAGGTCGCCGTTCTGGTCGGCGATCAGGGCATTGAGGTCGTCGGCGACGGTGGCCACGTCGGCGGCCGCCTGCTTGGCCCGCTTCAGGTCCGGGCAGGCCGGGTCGGGAATCGGCAGGGTTTCGCAGCGGGCCTTGTAGACCTCGGTCAGGACGGTGGAGGAGGCGTGGGCCGTCTTGGCGGCGCCGGGCGCGAGCTTCACCATGACGTCGAGGTTGTCCTCGACCGTCTGCGCCGAGTCGGCGACCAGGCGGGCCGTGTCCCCGATGGTCTTCTGGTTGTCCTCGAGGAACGGGCCTGCCTTCGCGTAGGCGCCGTTGACGCTGTCGGCGAGCGTCTGGGTGCCGTCCGCGACCTGCTGCGAGCCGTCCTCCAGGTCGGCCGCGCCCTTGTCGAGCTTCTTCAGGCCCTTGGAGAGCTTGCCGCTGCCCTTCTTGGCATCCTTCAGGCCGTCGGCGAGGTCCTTGGATCCCTTCTCCGCCTTGCCGATGCCGCCCTTGAGCCGGTCGGCCCCCTGGGCGGCCGTGACGGTCTTGTCGTGGATGGAGGAGAAGGAGACGAAGATCTTGTCCAGGAACGTGCGGGACGCCTTGGTGGACGCGGCCGAGCGGACCTCGCTGAAGACCGTCCGCGAGATCTGGCCCACGATGTAGTTGTTCGCGTCGTTCGTACGCACCTGGAGCGCGCCGGTCTGCGGGGAGCCGCCCGAACTGGAGGCGATGCGCGTGCTGAAGTCGGCGGGCATCGTCAAGGAGAGGTAGTAGGTGCCGTCCTCGACGCCCCGGCGGGCCTCGGCGTCGCTCACCTCGTGCCACTCGAAGGTCCGGCTGTCGCGCAGCCCGTCGACGATGTCGTCGCCGGCCGTGACCTTCTTCCCGCCGGCGATCGCCCCCTTGTCGTCGTTCACCAGGGCGACCGGGATGCGGTCCAGGCGGCCGTACGGGTCCCAGAAGGACCACAGGTACAGGGCGCCGTAGAGCAGGGGCAGCACGAGCAGCGCGACCAGGGCGGCGCGCGGCAGCCTGCCCCGCCCGAAACGCTTCAGCTCAAGGGCGGCGAGCCGGGGCGAGCGCATCGTCCTCCTCCTTGCGGTCCTCGTGATCCGTCTCGTCGTTCTGGTCCGTCTGGTCCGTCTGGGGCTTCTGGTCCTTCTGGCCGTTCCGGTCGCTGGGCGCGTCGGCCTGGCCGGGGATCCGGTCGTCGCGCCCGGTGCGGACGACGACGCAGTCCTCGGGGGCGGTGCGGCACACGGCCACGACCGTCGTCCCCGCGCGCGTGAGGGATCGCAGCAGGTCCCAGACCTCGGCGCGCTCGGAGTCCGAGAGCTTCAGATCCGTGTCGTCGACCGCGATCAGCCGGGGCCGGCCGACGAGGGCCAGCGCGATCGACAGGCGCAGCGCCTCCAGCCGCTCCAGGTCCCGTACGGCCGTGCGGGAGCCCTTGGGGAGCGTCTCCACCTCGAGTCCGGCGGCGGCCAGAGCCGCGTCGGCGCGCAGCCGGGCCTCGTGAACGCGGTGGGCGCCGGGCCGCAGCACCTCGCGCAGGGAGTCGCCGAACCGGCGTTGCAGCAGGGCCCGTTCGCGCAAGTGCTCGCCGACGGTCAGGGCCGGCTCCAGGTCGGTCACTCCGGGCACGTTGGCCACGGCGCCGATCCGGCGTACGGCCGCCATCTGCCGGGGGAGCCGGAACCCGCCCACGGCGGCCGCGCCCTCGGTGGGCTTCATCCGCCCGGTGAGTGCGAGCAGCAGAGATGTACGGCCGGAGCCGGACGGTCCCTCGATCGCGATCAACGCGCCGGGCTCCGCCGCGAAGGACACATCACGGAAGGCCCACCCCCGCGGCCCCTTGAGCCCGAGGCCCGTGGCCGTCATGTCCACGCCATTCATTGCCCCGCCCCTCCACCAATTTGAACTGACTGGTCAGTTCAAAAGTATCCACCGAACTGTCGATCGAAGCAAAAGCCCAGGTCAGAACGGATTGTCAGTGGCATACCTCACGATGGGCACATACGGCACCTGTGCCGTCACCCAGACGACAGGAGGTTCGTCATGGCCAACCCGTCCGCAGCCGCCGCCCGCCGGCGCCGCGCCACCGGCCCTGCCCCCTCACTGCCCGGCCCGGCGAGCGACGTGCACCCCGTGCGACGCCGGACCACGGCCCCGCCCGCAGCCCTCGACCTGCTCGCCCAGGCCCGCGCCGGACTGGACGAGGCCGCCGTCCTGGTAACACCGAACGAGCGCTATGCGACGGCCCACCTGGCCGCCCTGCGCACCGCCGCCGCCGTGCTCGCCGCCCGCGGCCGTCCCGAGACCTCGCCACGCCGCCGGGCGCGCATCCGCAGCGCCTGGGAGGTGCTCCCCGAGATCGCACCCGAACTGACCGAATGGAGCGCCCTGTTCGCCTCCGGCGCCGCCCGCCGGGCCCGCGCCGAGGCGGGCATCCCGGGCGCGGCCGGCCGGCGGGACGCCGACGACCTCATACGCGACGTCGCGATGTTCCTCCGCCTCGTCGAGCGGA
Organism: Streptomyces sp. NPDC002520; assembly: GCF_053595235.1. Taxonomy (NCBI): domain Bacteria; kingdom Bacillati; phylum Actinomycetota; class Actinomycetes; order Kitasatosporales; family Streptomycetaceae; genus Streptomyces; species Streptomyces sp. NPDC002520. Next base: position 63,593 of record NZ_JBSFXG010000009.1, read on the forward strand.
TGCTGGTGCTCCAGCCCGTCCTTCCCCAGCCCCGCCAGGACGGCGCCGCCGGCGGCGCCGCCGGACCGGACGGCCCGAGAGCCCGGGACGAACTCCCGGACGCGGGCTGACCCTCCCCGTCTCCGCCCCGCCCTGCCTGGTCCCGCCCTCGCCCCGCCTCGCGCGCGGCCCGATCCGTCCGCCGTGCGAGACGCATCCGGTCCCGCACCGGCGCGGTGACCAGGTACGGCGGTGGAGGCAATAGGGTGGAGACGCCTGCAGCCTTCCCACCTCCCGGTTCCGGGCCGGGGAGGCATCCCGTTCGCGCCGCCGGGCAACAGGCGGTGCCGCGCCGAGGAGTCAACTGTCGTGTCGGACCCGATGCGCCCGCCCGTCGCCCGCCCCCACCCTCAATCGGCGTCGCTGCGCTCCGACCCCCTTCGTCCTCGTGCCTCGCTCCGTACCGCCGTGGTCTGGGAGGTCCTCCAGGACGCCCTCGACCGCCGGGTCAAGGCCACCGGGCGGGAGGCGCTGGACGTGCTCGACACCGGAGGCGGCAGCGGCAACTTCGCGGTGCCCGTCGCCCGCCTCGGCCACCGCGTCACCGTCGTCGACCCCAGCCCGAACGCGCTGTTCGCGCTGGAGCGCCGCGCCGCCGAGGCCGGCGTGGCCGACCGGGTCAAGGGCGTCCAGGGCGACGCCCACGGCCTGTTCGACGTGGTCGAGCGCGGCGGCTACGACGCCGTGCTGTGCCACGGCGTCCTGGAATACCTCGACGACCCCGCCGAGGGCGTGCGCAACGTGGTCGCCGCGCTGCGCTCCGAGGGCGTGCTCAGCCTGCTCGCCGCCGGACTCGGCGGTGCCGTGCTCGCCCGGGCCCTCGCCGGCCACTTCACCGAGGCCAAGCAGGCCCTGGAGGACCCCGACGGGCGCTGGGGCGCCGGCGACCCGGTCCCGCACCGCTTCACCGCCGGGCAACTCACCGCGCTGGTCGAGGGCGCGGGCCTGAAGGCCGGTGCCGTCCACGGCGTGCGGGTCTTCGCCGACCTCGTGCCCGGCGTCCTGGTGGACACCGAGCCGGGCGCCCTCGACGCCCTCCTGAAGCTGGAGGCCGCCGCGGCTGAGCTGCCGGCGTTCCACTCCGTCGCCACCCAGATCCATGTGCTCGGTGAGACGCGGGGGGCCGCGGAGGCCTGAGCGGCCCCCCGAGACCCGCCGCTGATCAGGGGCTTGGCAGCAGATGGAGTACGCCACAAGCCCCCCGAACGAGGGGTTTGCGCCGTATGATCGAGGTACACCACCCGGCATGACGGGTCGGCCGCCGGGGAATGGAAGTCTCAGCGAGCCGGGACGGCCATGACGGATTCCGGTTGGCCAATTGGCGTAGAGGGGCGGGTTTCACGGGGGCGATTCCCTGCCTATCCTGAAGGGACCCCCCAGGTCGCCCCGGCGACTGCACGATGAGGAGGACTCCGTGCCGCTCTCGGAGCACGAGCAGCGCATGCTCGAGCAAATGGAGCGAGCGCTGTACGCCGAAGATCCGAAGTTCGCGTCAGCGCTTGAGGGAAACGGGCTGCGGACGTACACCCGGCGGCGGGTCTACCAGGCGGCCGCGGGTTTCCTTGTCGGTATCGCGCTCCTCATGACCGGTATGGCCCTGCAGCAGATCTGGGTCAGTGTGGTCGGCTTCCTCGTCATGCTCGGCTGTGCCGTACTCGCCGTCACGGGCTGGCGCAAGGCGCCCAAGCCGGGTGAACAGCCCGCGGGGCCGGCTCGCGGCCAGGCACGGCAGAAGCGTTCGATGATGGACCGGATCGAGCAGCGCTGGCAGCGCCGCCGGGACGAACAGGGTCACTGACCGGGCGCCGCTCCGCGCCCGCGCGGACGACGGCAGTCGGACCGACGACATCAGACATCCATGAGGGGTGACCACCGGCCGGTGGTCACCCCTCATACGTACGTCCCGCACGCCTCCCGCCCGTCCCGGTCCGGCGGTACACCGGTCCCGCCGGGTGCCTTCGACCTACGGCCGCCGGGTGTCACAGCCCACCGGCGGCCGGGCGCACGGCCCAGCCGCCGTGACAGTGACAGGCTCAGCCCTGCTGTCCCGACGGTCTCCGCAGTGTCGGCCGGGCCCGTGCCGCGCGGGTCCTGAGGGCTGCCCACCGGACCGACACCGCCCACAGCACCCGTACCGCCGAGCGCGGTGCGAACAGCGCCCGCAGCCGGGTCCGCCGGCCCACCGCGCCGTGCAGCGCGGTGACGACCCGGCGCACGTCCTCGGCCAGACCCGCCACCGGACGCGGCTCGGGCGCGTACAGCACCTGCTCCAGCGCCTGCGCCACCCGGTGCACCGCGGCCCCGGCCGCCGGATCGAGATGCCCGAGGTCGACGATGCGGGCCGCCGCCTTGCGCGGGGTCTGCGACTCGTCAGGCACGATGCCCACGTCCCAGGCGCTGTCGGTCAGCTCCTGCCAGGCCGCCAGGGTGTGCGCCGCCGCGCCCTCCCCGGTCCGGTCGTGTCCGCCCAGCCGCACGGACCGCACTCTGGCCCGCCACAGCATCGGCGACAGCGGGACCGCGAGGACGACCAGCGCTCCGAGCCCGATCAGCAGGGCCCACAGCCCGCCCGGCGTACCGCCGCCACTGTGCGGCACCGGTGCCGCGGACGGGCTGTCGCACATGTCCAGCCGGCGCAGCCGGCCCGTGCAGCCGTCGCTCGGCGAGGGCTCCGCCGAGGGCGCCGCGCTCGACCCGTGGGACGGCAGCGTCTCGTCCGGTACCGAGTTGCCGGGGGTGTCCGGCTGGGTGTACGCGGGCGCGGTGCCGCGGGTCGGCGTCGGCTCGAAGCGGGTCCAGCCCACGCCCTCGAAATACAGCTCGGGCCAGGCATGGGCGTCCTTCAGGCTCACCGACACCGAACCGTCCCCCTGCGGGGTGCCGGGCGCGAAGCCCACCGCGACCCGGGCCGGGATGCCCAGCGTGCGTGCCATCGCGGCCATCGCGAACGAGAAGTGGATGCAGAAGCCCTGCTTCTTCTCCAGGAACTTCGCGATGGCGTCGGGGCCGCGGCCCACCTGGACCTGGGTGTCGTACTGGAAGCCGCCGTCGACGGCGAAGTAGTCCTGGAGCTTGACCGCCTCCTCGTAGTGGTTCGCCGAACCGGAGGTGACCTCCCTGGCGGTGCGGGCCACCACCTCGGGCAGGCTGGACGGCACCTTGGTGTATTCGCGCCTCAGGGCGGCCGACGGCTCCGGGGCGGTGGCCAGCTGCTGCGGACTGGGCTGTACGTCCAGGCTGGTGACCACGTAGCGACGGCCGTGCGTGTTCTGGCCGCGGTCGCCCACGAGCGTCATGCCGACGGGCTCGTACCGCCAGTTGCCACCGATCTTCACGTCGGCCGGCGGGTACGGCATCGGCAGCCAGTCCTGCACGTACCAGTCGGCCGCCGTGATCGTCGTGCTCACGAAGGTGCGCCGGACGTCCGCGTCCAGGCCCGCGGGCGTGGGGAGGACGTCAGGCACGCTGACGACATCGCGCCGGGACGCCTTCCAGGTGGTGCCGTCGAAGTCGTCCAGGGAGACGATCCGCACGTACATGTCCGACAGGTTGTTCGCCGTGGTCCGCAGGGACAGCACCTGCCGGTCGTTGTCCACGTTCAGGCTGTCGCGCAACGACACCAGAAGGTTGACCGCGGAGGGCCCGCCACCGGGCCCGTCACCCGGGCCGATGCCCGTCCCCGTCTTCTCCAGCAGGCCGCCCTGCATCGCGGGCAGGGCGAGCGGCACCATCAGGGCGACGCCGAGGGCGACCGCACCGATCCGGCGTCCGGTGCGCACCGGGGCCACCGCGCCACCCTCCGGGGCGCCCGGTGCGCGGGGTGCGCCGCCGAAGACGCGGCCCCACTGCGCCAGCCGGTCCCGGCCCTCGGCGAGCAGCAGCATCAGATAGCCGGCCGCCGCCACCAGGAACCACAGCCAGTCGGCGCCGCCGTCGGCCAGCCCGGCGGCCACCGAGTACAGCGCCAGCAGCGGCAGCCCCGCCGGGGCCGCGCTGCGGAAGGTCACCGCGACGGTGTCGACCAGCAGATGGATGACCAGGACACCGCCGATCAGCATCAGCTTGATGCCGTCGGTGAGTGGTGCCGGTATCGCGTACCGGTTGACGTCGTCCGAGCCCTGCTGCAACAGGTCGCCGAAGTGCCGCAGCGCGTCCGGGCCCGGGAGCAACCCGATGACGGCCTGCTCGCGGGCGAAGAACAGCGTCAGCAGCATCAGGGTGACCAGGGCCTGGGCCGCCACGGTCAGCGGCCGTGCCAGCGGCACCCGTCGGGCCACCGCGCCCACGCCCGTCTGGACGGCCACCAGCAGGATCGACTGGATCAGCCAGGTGGGCTGGACGACCAGGGGCAGCAGCGCGCACGAGGCCATCAGCGTCGCCGCGGCGGCGCACAGCGCCAGACGTGCCCGCCCGCTCATCGCAGAGCCTTTCCGGTCATCCCCGTGCCTCCCCGCCCAGCGCGGCCAGACCCGAACGCTCCCGGTCCGCCTGCCGCCACAGTTCGTCCAGCGAGGCGCCGCGCGGCACGCCGATCGCCGTCCAGCCGGCCTCGCGCAGTATGCGCAGCCGCTCCTCGTGCGTGCCGCCCGCGGGCGGCACATCGGTCGCCTCCCGTGCCCAGGTGCCGGGATCCAGCACGAAGGCGACCGCGCCGCCGCTGCGCTGGCGCATCTTGGCCGCCACGGTGGCCTGCTCCTCGTCGAGATCGCCCAGGAAGGCGACCAGCAGCCCCTCGTTCCCGCCGCGCAGCACGTCGTAGGAGCGGGACAGGCCCGTGCCGTCGGAGTGGTCGATCACCGCGAGTGTGTCCATCATCAGCCCGGCCGCGTCCGCGGTGTCCGGGCCGGAGCCCGCGAACCCGTCGAAGCCCTCGCCGGGCACCGCGCTGCCACTGTCCGTCAGCATGCGCACCGAGAAGCCGCGTTCGAGCATGTGCACCAGGACCGAGGCGGTACCGGAGACGGCCCACTCGAAGGCGGAGTCGGGACCCGCGCCCTCGTAGGCGATGCCCCGGGTGTCCAGCAGCACCGTGCATCGGGAGCGGCGGGGCTGTTCCTCGCGGCGCACCATCAGCTCGCCGTAGCGCGCCGTGGACCGCCAGTGGACCCGGCGCAGGTCGTCGCCGTGGCGGTAGCCGCGCGGGATCACGTCGTCGTCGCCGGCCAGGGCGAGCGAGCGCTGCCGCCCGTCGCCGTAGCCCTTGGCCTCGCCGCTGAAGCGGACCGGGGACAGCGGCTGTACGCGCGGGATGACCGTCAGGGTGTCGTACGCCGAGAAGGAGCGGGTCAGTTCGCACATCCCGAACGGGTCGCCCAGCCGCAGCTGGAGCGGGCCGAGCGGATAGCGGCCGCGCAGGTCCGAGCGGACCCGGTAGGACACCTCGCGGCGGCCGCCCGGCTCGACCCGGTCCAGCACGAACCGGGGCCGGGGCCCGAGGACGTAGGGCACCCGGTCCTGGAGCATCAGCAGGCCGGTGGGCAGCCGGGAGACGTTGTCCATCCGCAGGTGGACCCGGGCCTCGCTGCCGGCGGGCACGCGCGCGGGGGAGAGACGGCGGCTTCCGGCCACCTGGTAGCGGGTGCGGTAGAGCACGGCGGCGCAGATCAGGGGCAGCACGGCGAGCAGCAGGCCGACCCGCAGCAGGTCGCTCTGGCCCAGTACGTAGGCGCAGACGGCGGCGGCGATCCCGGCGGCCAGGAAGGAACGGCCGCGCGTGGTGAGCACGGCCAGGGCGGTGCGGACACCGCTCGCCTCTCCCTGGTCGGCCTCCGGCCCTCCCGTCCCCCCGGCGCTCATCACAGACCCCGCGGGGGCTGCTGGGGATAGGCCGGCACGCCCCGGCCGAGCCCGCCCAGGCCGTTCTGCTGCGGGGCCTGGGGCACCGGGGTGCGCTGAAGGATCTCCAGCACGACCTGTTCGGCGGTGCGGCGGTTGAGCTGGGCCTGGGCGGTGGGCAGCAACCGGTGGGCGAGGACGGCGACGGCGAGCGCCTGGACGTCGTCCGGCAGCGCGTACTCCCGGCCACCGAGGGCGGCCGCGGCCTTGGCCGCGCGCAGCAGGTGCAGCGTCGCGCGCGGGGACGCGCCGAGTCTGAGGTCGGGGTGGTTACGGGTGGCCGAGACCAGCTCGACCGCGTACCGCCGGACCGCCTCCGAGACGTGCACCCCGCGCACCGCCTCGATCAGCTTCACGATCTCGTGCGCGTGCGCCACCGGCTGGAGGTCCTCCAGCGGGCTGACCCCGCCGTGGACGTCGAGCATCTGCAGCTCGGCCTCCACGCTCGGGTAGCCCACGGAGACCCGGGCCATGAAGCGGTCGCGCTGGGCCTCGGGCAGCGGGTAGGTGCCCTCCATCTCGACCGGGTTCTGGGTGGCCACCACCATGAAGGGGCTGGGCAGTTCGTAGGTCTGCCCGTCGATGGTGACCTGCCGCTCCTCCAGGGACTCCAGCAGCGCGGACTGGGTCTTGGGCGAGGCGCGGTTGATCTCGTCGCCGATCACGATCTGCGCGAAGATGGCGCCCGGCTTGAACTCGAAGTCCCGGCGCTGCTGGTCCCAGATGGACACACCGGTGATGTCCGAGGGCAGCAGGTCGGGCGTGAACTGGATGCGCCGCACCGAGCAGTCGATGGACCGCGCCAGCGCCTTGGCGAGCATCGTCTTGCCCACACCGGGGACATCCTCGATCAACAGGTGTCCCTCGGCGAGCAGTACGGTCAGCGCGAGCCGTACGACCTCGGGCTTGCCCTCGATCACGCCCTCCACCGAACCGCGGATGCGTTCCGCGGTACCGGTCAGTTCAGTGAGGCTCGCACGATCGTCATAGGTCGTCACCCGGCCCTCCTCGGCCCGTTATTGCTCGGGCCGACGCTCTGTGACGCGAAACCGGCCCACCCCGAAACACGGGCACCACGCGGAAAAAGTTCCGCGCGACGCCACACCCCGCATTCTTGCCGCCGTTACCGATTCGTGTCACTCGCCTGTGGACAACTGCCCGCAGGATGTCGGTGTTACGGCCATTTCGACTGCGTTTTCGATGCCGTGTTGTGGAGTTGTTTCCGGGCGGGCCGTCGGGGCAGGACCTCGTGCCGGTGCGCGAGCGGGTCCTCGCGCAGGGTCCGGCCGCCGGGGTCTCAGGCCGGGTCGACTTCGCGCAGCAGGCCGTCGCGCACGTCGAAGACGAAGCCGCGCACGTCGTCGGTGTGCAGCAGGAACGGCGAGGTGCGCACGCGCTGCATGGACTGCCGTACGTCCTGGTCGACGTCCCGGAAGGACTCCACCGCCCACGCCGGGCGCTGGCCGACCTCCATCTCCAGTTCGTGCCGGAAGTCCTCGGTGAGGGACTCCAGACCGCATCCGGTGTGGTGGATCAGCACCACACTGCGGGTGCCGAGCGCCCGCTGGCTGATGGTCAGGGAACGGATCACGTCGTCGGTGACGACGCCACCGGCGTTGCGGATGGTGTGACAGTCGCCCAGTTCGAGGCCGAGCGCGGCGTGCAGGTCGAGTCGGGCGTCCATACAGGCCACGACGGCGACATGCAGGACGGGGCGAGCGTCCATACCGGGGTCGGTGAAGGCGGAGGCGTACCGCTGATTGGCGTCGACCAGTCGGTCCGTCACGGTGCCGCCGCGCGTTATGGCGCCTTCGGAACCAGTGGGGGCTGCTGCGGAAGTCGTCATGGTGAAGACGTTACTGGTCACCTTCGTGCTCGGCCTGCTGTGAGTCCGAACAAAGAACGTCATCATGGCTTGTTGTGAGCTAACCCACACGAAGGGCAAACCTGGGCCGGACGGGTGAATCCCTTCGAATTGCGGCTCCGGCCGGTATGCGGTACGCGACGCGCAGGCCGGTTGATTGACCGCGAGACAGGGTGGACTAAAGTGACGCGAAGCGGGAGGCGTGGCTCTCCCTGCTGGTGAAACCCACGGAGACCCCGGCACCCGCCCGGACCGTCTCCCCGCGTGCGCGGCGCGTACGTACGGCTCGGCCTCCTCCCGCTCCCGGTCGGCTGACGCTTTTGGCGCCGGCAGGCCTCCCCTTCACCGGGGGCACCCCCAGCGTCGGCTGGGGGAGGGCGGGGGCCCGGCGGTGCGTACGGCCCGCTCTGTACTGAGAGGCCCCCTTGAGCCAGAGTCGACACGTCCCGGTGATGCTCCAGCGGTGTCTGGACCTGCTGGCGCCCGCGTTGCGGCGCCCGGGAGCGGTGGTCGTCGACTGCACCCTCGGCCTCGGCGGGCACAGCGAGGCGCTGCTGACGCAGTTCCCCGAGGCGCGGCTCGTCGCCCTCGACCGGGACAAGGAGGCGCTGCGCCTTTCGGGCGAGCGGCTCGCCCCCTTCGGTGACCGCGCCACCCTCGTGCACGCCGTCTACGACGAGCTGCCCGAGGTGCTGGACCGGCTCGGCGTCCCGCGCGTGCAGGGCGTGCTGTTCGACCTCGGGGTCTCCTCCATGCAGCTGGACGAGGCCGACCGCGGCTTCGCCTACGCCCAGGACGCCCCCCTGGACATGCGCATGGACCAGACGGCCGGGATCAGCGCGGCCGAGGTCCTCAACACCTACCCGGCCGGCGAGCTGGTGCGGATCCTGCGCGCGTACGGCGAGGAGAAGCAGGCCAAGCGCATCGTCTCCGCCATCGTCCGCGAGCGCGAGAAGGAGCCGTTCACCAACAGTGCGCGGCTCGTCGAGCTGATCCGGGACGCCCTGCCGCAGGCGGCCAAGCGCACCGGCGGCAACCCGGCCAAGCGCACCTTCCAGGCGCTGCGCATCGAGGTGAACGGCGAGCTGTCCGTCCTGGAGCGGGCGATCCCGGCGGCGGTGAAGGCCCTCGACGTCGGCGGCCGCATCGCCGTGCTGTCGTACCACTCGCTCGAGGACCGGCTGGTGAAGCAGGTCTTCGCCGCCGGCGCCGCGAACACCGCCCCGCCCGGGCTGCCCGTCGTGCCCGAGCAGTACCAGCCCCGGCTCAAGCTGCTCACGCGCGGTGCCGAACTTCCCACCGAGGAAGAGATCGCCGAGAACCGCCGGGCCGCCCCGGCCAGGCTGCGCGGTGCCGAGCGGATCAGGGAGGACGCCGAGTGAGCGGACGGGGTCGGCCCGGTTTCCGGACCCTCCGGGGGGCCGTCGAGATCCGCCGGAGGGCCTGTGAGTAGGAAACCCGAACTGAGGGGGAGGGCGGCCCGGCTCGCGCGGCTCTTCCCGGCCGGCCGCGCCCGGGCGGCCCGCACCCCGTTCGTGTTCCTCGTCGTCCTGCTCCTCGGCGGCGGCCTCATCGGGCTGCTGGTGCTGAACTCCGCGCTCAGCGAAGGCTCGTTCCAACTCGACGACCTGCAGAAGCGGACGAAGAACCTCACCGACGAGGAGCAGGCCCTCCAGCGGGACATCGACGCCTACTCGTCCCCCGACGCCCTCCAGCGACGCGCCCGCGAACTCGGCATGGTCCCCGGCGGCGACCCCGCCTTCCTCGGCCCCGGCGGCACCGTCAAGGGCGTACCGAGCGCCGCCCCCAGGTCCGCCAGGCTCACCGAGCCGCTCGCGCCCGAGGCCATGACCCCGGGCGCGAGCCCCGCCACGAGCCCCTCGACGGTCCCGTCCGCCCCGTCCCCACCATCCGCCCCGTCCCCACCGGCCGCCTCGTACTCCCCGGGCGCGCGGTCCGCCCCGCTCGCGGGGGTGGCCTCCTCCGCCCCCTCCGCCGGAGCGTCCGCCGCCCCCACGGCCGCCCTCTCGGCGCCGGTCACCGCCCCGGGCACGGCGGCACCCTCGCTGTCCACCCTCCAGCACGCCCCCACCCCGACCCCCGGCAGGTGACGGAAGTGTCCGACAGGGAACCGCCGCGCCGCCGCGTGCCAGGGCCCGCCCAGCCGTCCCGGAATTCCCGGCCCCGCCCGGACCGGGGCCCGGAGCGGGGAGGGGCCCCGCGCCCGCGGGGCGCCGTGCGCCGTCAGCCCGCGCCGGGTGCGCGTCCCGCGCGCCGCCCGGCCGGTGCCCGGCCCCCGGTTCCGCCCGTCCTGCGGCTCGGCAGCCCCCGGCCCCGGCTGCGCCTGGTCAGCCTGGCGTTCACGCTGGTCCTGATCGCCTTCGTCGTCCGGCTGCTCCAGGTGCAGGCGGTGGACGCGAGCACGTACACCGCGAAGGCCGAACAGAACCGGTACGTCGTGCACACCCTCGCCGCCGAACGCGGTGGCATCACCGACCGCAACGGTGTGGCCCTCGCCGTCAGCGAGGACGCCTACGACATCACGGCCGACCCCGTGATGTTCGGCAGCAAGCAGCTGAAGGTCGGCGACGGCCCCGAGCAGGCCGCCGCGCTCCTCGCCCCGATCCTCGGCCAGGACCAGGCCACGATCGTCCGAAAGCTCAGGCCCGAGAACAAGGAGTCGCGCTACGCCAAGCTCGCCTCCCGGCAGACCCCGCAGGTCTGGAAGCAGATCAAGGACCTGAAGGCCGCGCTCGCCAAGAAGGCCGAGACCGACCGCACCGCCGTCAACGTGCTCGCCGGCGTCTTCGCCGACCCCAGCAGCCAGCGCGTGTACCCGGGCGGCGACCTCGCCGCCGGGATACTGGGCTGGGTCAACTCCGAGGGCAAGGGCGGCGGCGGCATCGAGCAGTCGCTGAACAAGCTGCTGGCCGGCAAGGACGGCAAGATCCGCTACGCCCAGTCCGGCGGCCGCGAGGTACCCACCGCGGGTTCGGCCGAGACGCCCGCCGTGTCCGGCTCCGACGTCGAGCTGACCATCGACCGCGACATCCAGTGGGCCGCGCAGAACGCCATCAGCCAGCAGGTGAGGAAGTCCAAGGCCGACCGCGGCTACGTCATCGTCCAGGACACCCGCACCGGTCAGATCCTGGCCATGGCCAACTCGCCCGGCTTCGACCCGAACGACCTGACGAAGGCCCGCTCCGAGGCCATGGGCAACGCGGCCCTGCAGGACGCCTACGAGCCCGGCTCGACCGCCAAGGTCATGTCGATGGCGGCCGTGCTGGAGCAGAACGCGGCCACCCCGCTCACCCACGTCGTCGTACCGAACCGGCTGCACCGCGGCGACCGGCTCTTCCAGGACGACGTCGACCACAACACCTGGCACCTCACCCTCAACGGCGTGCTCGCCAGGTCCAGCAACATCGGCACGATCCTCGCCACCGGCCAGCTCGGCAAGACCCAGCCCGAGGCCAACAAGGTCCTCTACTCCTACCTGCGCAAGTTCGGCATCGGCGGCTACACCGGGCTCGGCTTCCCCGGCGAGACCCCGGGCATCCTCGCGCCCGCCGCGAAGTGGTCCACGTCGCAGCAGTACACGATCCCTTTCGGCCAGGGTTTCTCCATCAACGCCATGCAGGCCGCCTCCGTGTACTCGACGATCGCCAACGGCGGCGTCCGCGTCGAGCCGACCCTGGTGCGCGGCACCGAGGGCGCCGACGGCCGCTTCACCCCCGTGCCGCAGCCCCACAAGACCCGCGTGGTCAGCGAGAAGACGGCCCGGACCCTCGCCCAGATGCTGGAGTCCGTCGTGGACGACGAGCAGGGCACCGGCATCAAGGCCCGCATCCCGGGCTACCGGGTCGCGGGCAAGACTGGCACGGCCAACCGTGTGGATCCGGCCACCGGCCGCTACCACGGCTACACCTCGTCCTTCGCCGGATTCGCACCCGCGGACAACCCCCGTGTCACCGTCTACTGCGCCATCCAGAACGCCACGTCCGGCAACTACTACGGCGGCCAGATCTGCGGTCCGATCTACAAGCAGGTGATGGAGTTCGCCCTGAAGACCCTCCAGGTGCCGCCGACCGGCGCGAAGGCCGCGAACCTGCCCGTCGACTACAAACCCTGATCAGCCCCCGGAAAGACCCAGGTACGAACTCGTGACAACGATCACCCCGAACCCCGGGAACCAGGGCACCACGAGCCCCTCTCCCGCCCGTCTCCCGCCACCATCCGTGCCGGACCGCGCTGCGCGCGGGCCCCTTTTTAGCTCCGGGGCGCGTGCGCCCGGTACGCTCACCGCCGTGCCACACGCTGATCAGTACCAAATCACCCAGAAGGGCGTTTCCGTGACATACCCGGGGCCGCCGCGACCGGTTCAGACCTCCGCCACACCCCTTGCGGAGCTGGCCGATCAGCTGGGTACCGCCGCGCCGGAGGGCGCCGCCGAGGTCACGGGGATCACCCACGACTCGCGCGCCGTCCGCCCCGGTGACCTGTACGCCGCCCTCCCGGGCGCCCGCCTGCACGGCGCCGACTTCGTCACCCAGGCCGCCGGCCTCGGCGCGGCCGCCGTGCTCACCGATCCGACGGGCGCCGAGCGGGCCGCCGCGACCGGACTGCCGGTCCTGGTCGTCGACGACCCGCGCGCGCGGATGGGGGAGCTGGCGGCGACGATCTACGGCCGCCCCGGCCAGGACCTGCTCCAGATCGGCATCACCGGCACCTCGGGCAAGACCACCACCGCCTACCTGGTGGAGGGCGGCCTGAAGACCACCCGCGCCACCGGTCTCGTCGGCACCGTCGAGATGCGCATCGGCGAGGAGCGCATCAAGTCCGAGCGCACCACCCCCGAAGCCACCGACCTCCAGGCCCTGTTCGCCGTCATGCGCGAGCGTGGCGTCGAGGCGGTCGCCATGGAGGTCTCCAGTCACGCGCTGGTCCTCGGCCGGGTCGACGGCTGCGTCTTCGACATCGCCGTCTTCACCAACCTCAGCCCGGAGCACATGGAGTTCCACTCCGACATGGAGGACTACTACCGGGCCAAGGCGGCGCTGTTCACCCCGAAACGCAGCAAACTCGGCGTGCTCAACGCCGACGACGAGTACGGCCGTCGGCTCGCGAAGGAGGCGACCGTCCCGGTCGTCACCTTCTCCGCCGAGGGCCACCCCGACGCCGACTGGCGCGCCGAGGACGTGAACATCGGCCCCATGGGCTCGACGTTCACCGCCGTCGGCCCCGGCGGCGAGCGAGTCCGGGCCAAGTCGCCGCTGCCGGGCCCCTTCAACGTGGCGAACACCCTCGCCGCCCTCGTCGCCCTCGCCGCGGCCGGCCTCGACCCGCAGGAGGCCGCAGATGGCATCGCCGCCGTACCGGGCGTCCCGGGCCGCCTGGAGCGCGTGGACGCCGGGCAGCCCTACCTCGCGGTCGTCGACTACGCGCACAAGACCGACGCGGTCGAGTCGGTGCTCAAGGCGCTGCGCAAGGTCACCAAGGGCCACCTGCACGTCGTCCTCGGCTGCGGCGGCGACCGGGACAGGACCAAGCGCGCCCCGATGGGCGCCGCCGCGGCCCGGCTCGCCGACACGGCCGTACTGACCTCCGACAACCCCCGCTCCGAAGACCCCCTCGCGATCCTCGCGGCCATGCTCCAGGGCGCGGCCTCCGTGCCCGCGCACGAGCGTGGCGAGGTACTCCTCTTCGAGGACCGGGCCGCGGCCATCGCGGCCGCCGTGGGCCGCGCCGGACCAGGCGACACCGTGCTGGTCGCCGGCAAGGGTCACGAGCAGGGCCAGGACATCGCCGGCGCGGTCCGTCCCTTCGACGACCGCCAGGTGCTTCGCGAAGCTATCCAGCAGACCCAGGGATGAACTTGTGATCGCCCTCTCCCTCGCCGAGATCGCAGCTGTCGTCGGCGGGCAGACACACGACATACCGGATCCGTCCGTGAACGTCACGGGACCGGTCGTCCGGGACTCCCGAGAGGTGGTGCCCGGCAGCCTGTTCGCCGCCTTCACCGGCGAGCGGGTGGACGGCCACGACTACGCGGCGGCCGTCGTGGAGGCGGGCGCGGTCGCCGTACTGGCGTCGCGCCCCGTCGGCGTGCCCGCGATCGTGGTCGAGGACGTCCAGACCGCCCTCGGCGCCCTCGCCCGCCACGTCGTCCAGCGGCTCGGTGCGACCCTCGTCGCGCTGACCGGCTCGGCCGGCAAGACCAGCACCAAGGACCTCATCGCCCAGGTGCTCCAGCGCAAGGCGCCGACCGTGTTCACGCCCGGCTCGCTCAACAACGAGATCGGGCTGCCGCTGACCGCCCTGTCCGCCACCGAGGAGACGAAGTTCCTCGTGCTGGAGATGGGCGCCCGCGGCATCGGCCACATCCGCTACCTCGCCGACCTCACCCCGCCGAGGATCGGGCTCGTGCTCAACGTCGGCACCGCCCACATCGGCGAGTTCGGCGGCCGCGAGCAGATCGCCCAGGCCAAGGGCGAGCTCGTGGAGTCCCTGCCCGCGGCGGAGGACGGCGGCGCGGCGATCCTGAACGCCGACGACCCGCTGGTGCGCGAGATGGCCTCCCGTACCAAGGCGAAGGTGGTCCTTTTCGGAGAGTCGGCCGAAGCGGACGTTCGCGCCGAGAACGTGCGACTCACGGACAGCGGGCAGCCCTCCTTCAGGCTTCACACACCCTCCGGTGCAAGCGATGTGACCATGCGCCTGTACGGTGAGCATCACGTGTCGAACGCGCTCGCCGCGGCCGCCGTCGCCCATGAGCTGGGCATGTCCGCAGCTGAGATCGCCACCGCGCTCTCCGAGGCGGGCTCCCTCTCCCGCTGGCGCATGGAGGTCACCGAGCGCCCGGACGGCGTGACCATCGTCAACGACGCCTACAACGCCAACCCCGAGTCCATGCGGGCCGCCCTGCGGGCGCTCGCGGCCATGGGCAAGGGGCGCCGCACGTGGGCGGTGCTCGGCAAGATGGCCGAGCTGGGGGACGAGGCGCTCGCCGAGCACGACGCCGTCGGACGGCTCGCCGTCCGGCTCAACGTCAGCAAGCTCGTCGCGGTCGGGGGGCTCGAAGCCTCCTGGCTGCAACTGGGCGCATATAACGAGGGTTCGTGGGGTGAGGAGTCGGTGCACGTGTCCGACGCACAGGCGGCGGTCGACCTGTTGCGCAGCGAGTTGCGCCCGGGGGACGTCGTCCTCGTGAAGGCGTCCCGTTCGGTGGGGCTCGAAAGCGTCGCCCAGGCGCTCCTGGAGACCGGTGCCGAGGGTGAGGTTGCCGCCCGATGATGAAGCAGATCCTGTTCTCGGGAGTCATTGGCCTCTTCCTGACGCTGATCGGCACCCCGCTGCTGATCAAGCTGCTGGCCCGCAAGGGCTACGGCCAGTACATCCGCGACGACGGCCCGCGCGAGCACGCCAGCAAGCGCGGTACGCCCACCATGGGCGGTATCGCCTTCATCCTGGCGACGATCGCCGCGTACTTCCTGAGCAAGCTCATCACCGGCTACCCCCCGACCTACTCCGGACTGCTGGTCCTCGGCCTGATGTTCGGCATGGGCCTGGTCGGCTTCCTCGACGACTACATCAAGATCGTCAAGCGGCGTTCGCTGGGCCTGCGGGCCAAGGCGAAGATGGCGGGCCAGCTGATCGTCGGCATCAGCTTCGCGGTGCTGTCGCTGATGTTCGCCGACGCCCGGGGCAACACCCCGGCCTCCACCAAGCTGTCGTTCATCACGGACTTCGGCTGGTCCATCGGCCCGGTGCTGTTCGTCCTCTGGGCGCTGTTCATGATCCTGGCGATGTCGAACGGCGTGAACCTCACCGACGGTCTGGACGGCCTCGCCACCGGCGCCTCCGTCCTCGTCTTCGGCGCCTACACGTTCATCGGCGTCTGGCAGTTCCAGGAGTCCTGCGCCAACGCGGGCACCCTGACCAACCCGGCCGCCTGCTACGAGGTGCGCGACCCGCTTGACCTCGCCGTGGTCGCCTCCGCCCTGATGGGCGCCTGCCTGGGCTTCCTGTGGTGGAACACCTCGCCGGCGAAGATCTTCATGGGCGACACCGGTTCGCTCGCCCTCGGCGGTGTCCTCACCGGCCTGGCCATCCTCTCCCGCACGGAGCTGCTGGTGGCCATCATGGGTGGCCTGTTCGTCCTCATCACCATGTCGGTCGTCATCCAGGTCGGCTCCTTCCGGCTCACCGGAAAGCGCGTCTTCCGGATGGCGCCACTCCAGCACCACTTCGAACTCAAGGGCTGGTCCGAAGTCCTGGTCGTGGTCCGCTTCTGGATCATCCAGGGAATCTGTGTGATTGTCGGACTGGGCCTCTTCTACGCAGGATGGGCAGCGGACAAGTGACCTCCTCGGTGCCTTCTGGGTCCTTCGAATTCCAGGGCAAGCACGTCACCGTCGCCGGGCTCGGCGTCTCCGGCGTCCCGGCGGCCAAGGTGCTGCACGCGCGCGGGGCGATCGTCACGGTCGTCAACGACGGCGACGACGCACGCGCGCGTGAGCAGGCCGCGGAGCTGGAGGCGCTCGGCGTCACCGTGCGCCTCGGTGACGGGGCGACGCTTCCCGAAGGCACCGAGCTGATCGTCACCGCGCCCGGCTGGAAGCCGGACAAGCCGCTCTTCCTCGCGGCCGAGAAGGCCGGCGTGCCCATCTGGGGCGACGTCGAGTTGGCCTGGCGCCTGCGGGGCCCCGACGCGGCCCCCTGGCTGGCCGTGACCGGCACCAACGGCAAGACCACCACCGTCCAGATGCTGGCGTCCATCCTGAAGGCCGCGGGCCTCAGGACGGCCGCCGTCGGCAACATCGGCGTCTCCTTGCTGGACGCGGTCCTCGGCGAGGGGGAGTACAGCGATCTCGATGTACTCGCCGTCGAGCTGTCCAGCTACCAGCTCCACTGGGCGCCCTCCCTGCGCGCCCACTCCGGCGCGGTGCTGAACCTCGCCCCGGACCACCTCGACTGGCACGGCTCGATGGAGGCCTACGCCGCCGACAAGGGCCGTATCTACGAGGGCAATCGGGTCGCCTGCGTCTACAACGTGGCCGACAAGCTCACCGAGGACCTGGTGCGCGAGGCCGACGTCGAAGAGGGCTGCCGGGCCGTCGGGTTCACGCTCGGCGCCCCCGCGCCGTCCCAACTCGGCGTCGTGGACGGGATCCTGGTCGACCGTGCCTTCGTGGAGAACCGGTACGAGAACGCGCAGGAGCTGGCCGAGGTCTCCGACGTCAACCCGCCTGCCCCGCACAACATCGCCAACGCCCTTGCCGCGGCGGCCCTCGCGCGCTCCTTCGGGGTGCCCGCCACGGCCGTCCGTGACGGCCTGCGGGCCTTCCGGCCCGACGCCCACCGCATCGCCCACGTCGCCGACATCGACGAAGTGGCGTACGTGGACGACTCCAAGGCCACCAACACCCACGCCGCGGAAGCCTCGTTGGCGGCATATGAGTCGATCGTATGGATTGCCGGCGGTCTGGCGAAGGGTGCCGTCTTCGACGAGCTGGTCGCCAAGTCGGCAAAGCGACTTCGCGGCGCGGTCCTGATCGGCGCCGACCGCGCGCTGATCCGCGACGCCCTCGCGCGACACGCGCCGGAAGTACCCGTCGTCGACCTCGACCGGACCGACACTGGGGCGATGCTCCAGGCGGTGACGGAGGCGAAGCGGCTCGCGCGGCCCGGCGACACGGTGCTCCTCGCCCCGGCCTGTGCCTCGATGGACATGTTCACCAACTACAACCAGCGCGGTGACGCGTTCGCGGCCGCGGTCCGCGAACTCGACGCCTGACCCCGGCCGCCCGCCGGGCGGATCTTGGGAGGGACGCGTGGGACGGCCGACGTTCAGTGGAGGCGTTGATGCCCGGTAGCCGTACCGGCCGCCCGCCCGTGCAGCGGGCGGCCCGCCGTCCCGCAGCCCCCGGTCCGCCCAGAGACACCCCCCTGCGGCGGCTCTACATCCGCGCGCACAAGGCCTGGGACCGGCCGCTGACCGCCTACTACCTGATCCTCGGCGGCAGCCTGCTCATCACCGTGCTGGGTCTGGTGATGGTCTACTCGGCCTCCCAGATCACCGCGCTGCAGCTGTCGCTGCCCGGTTCCTACTTCTTCCGCAAGCAGTTCCTCGCCGCGCTCATCGGCGGCGCCCTGATGTTCGCCGCCGCCCGCATGCCGGTGAAGCTGCACCGGGCGCTGGCCTATCCGATCCTGGCCGGCGCGGTCTTCCTGATGGCCCTGGTACAGGTACCCGGGATAGGGATGGCGGTCAACGGCAACCAGAACTGGATCTCCCTCGGCGGTTCCTTCCAGATCCAGCCCAGCGAGTTCGGCAAACTCGCCCTGGTGCTGTGGGGCGCGGACCTGATCGCGCGCAAGCAGGAGAAGAAGCTGCTGACCCAGTGGAAGCACATGCTGGTGCCGCTCGTCCCGGTCGCCTTCCTGCTGCTCGGGCTGATCATGCTCGGCGGCGACATGGGAACTGCGATCATCCTCACAGCGATCCTGTTCGGCCTGCTGTGGCTCGCGGGCGCGCCCACCCGGCTCTTCGCCGGCGTGCTGTCGATCGCGGGCGCGATCGGTGTGATCCTCATCAAGACCAGCCCCAACCGGATGGCCCGCCTCGCCTGCATCGGCGCCACCGAGCCCCAGTCCGGGGTCGCGGACTGCTGGCAGGCCGTGCACGGGATCTACGCCCTCGCCTCCGGCGGACTCTTCGGATCCGGTCTCGGTGCGAGTGTGGAAAAATGGGGTCAACTCCCGGAAGCCCACACCGACTTCATCTTCGCGGTCACCGGTGAGGAACTGGGCCTGGCGGGGACGCTGTCGGTGCTCGCCCTGTTCGCGGCTCTAGGCTATGCGGGTATCCGCGTGGCCGGAGGCACGGAGGACCCCTTCGTGAGGTACGCCGCGGGAGGCGTGACCACCTGGATCACCGCCCAGGCAGTGATCAACATCGGTGCGGTGCTCGGCCTGTTGCCGATCGCCGGTGTCCCCCTCCCGCTGTTCTCCTACGGAGGGTCCGCCCTGCTGCCGACCATGTTCGCCATCGGGCTGCTGATCGCCTTCGCACGCGACGAGCCCGCTGCGCGGGCGGCGCTTGCGATGCGGCAACCTCGCTTTGGTAGAAAGCGGGGTGCCGGGGGGCCTCCGGGTCCCCGGAGATGGAACACGATGCGACGGCGCGCCTCATCGGCGCGTTCGTCCGGAGAGCGGTGAATTTCGGTGCATGTCGTACTCGCCGGCGGGGGTACCGCGGGCCACATCGAGCCCGCGCTCGCCCTCGCGGACGCCCTGCGCAGGCAGGATCCGACCGTGGGGATCACGGCCCTGGGCACGGAGCGAGGCCTGGAGACCAGGCTCGTCCCGGAGCGCGGCTATGAGCTGGCGCTGATCCCGGCGGTCCCGTTGCCCCGCAAGCCCACGCCCGAGCTGATCACCGTCCCGGGCCGGCTGCGCGGCACGATCAAGGCCGCCGAGCAGGTGCTGGAGCGCACCAAGGCCGACTGTGTGGTCGGCTTCGGCGGTTACGTCGCCCTGCCCGCCTACCTCGCGGCCAAGCGCCTCGGCGTGCCCATCGTGATCCACGAGGCGAACGCGCGCCCCGGTCTGGCCAACAAGATCGGCTCGCGGTACGCGGCCCGGGTCGCCGTCTCCACCCCGGACAGCAAGCTGCGCGACGCGCGCTACATCGGCATCCCGCTGCGCCGCTCCATCGCGACTCTGGACCGCGCCGCCGCGCGTCCCGAGGCCCGCGCGATGTTCGGGCTCGACCCGAACCTGCCGACGCTGCTGGTCACCGGTGGCTCGCAGGGTGCCCGCCGCCTCAACGAGGTGGTCCAGCAGGTCGCCCCGTGGCTCCAGCAGGCCGGCATCCAGATCCTGCACGCGGTCGGCCCGAAGAACGAACTGCCGCAGGTCCACCAGATGCCGGGCATGCCCCCCTACATCCCGGTAAGTTACCTGGACCGGATGGACCTCGCGTACGCGGCGGCCGACATGATGCTCTGCCGCGCGGGCGCGATGACCGTCGCCGAACTCTCCGCCGTCGGACTCCCGGCCGCCTACGTCCCGCTGCCCATCGGCAACGGCGAACAGCGGCTCAACGCCCAGCCGGTGGTCAAGGCGGGCGGCGGACTCCTCGTCGACGACGCGGAGCTCACGCCCGAGTGGGTGCAGCAGAACGTGCTGCCCGTGCTCGCCGACCCGCACCGGCTGTACGAGATGTCCCGGGCGGCAAGCGAGTTCGGCCGCCGGGACGCCGACGAGCTGCTGGTCGGGATGGTGTACGAGGCGATCGCCTCACGCCGATAGGACCGTATGACGAAAGGGCAGTGAGCGTGGCCGGACCGACGACCGCCGAGCGCGGTGAACGCCAGCAGGAGTCGTCCGGCCCGCCGCCCGCCCGCGGGTTGAGGCGACCGCGCGTTCGTACGATCGTCATCCTGGCCGTGGCCCTCGTCCTCCTCGGCGCCGGTTCCACCTGGGCGTTGTACGGCAGCGACTGGCTGCGGGTGGAGCGCGTCTCGGTGTCCGGCACGCGGGTGCTGACCCCGCAGGAGGTGCGCTCGGCCGCCTCCGTGCCGCTCGGGGCACCGCTGGTTTCCGTCGACACCGACGCGATCTCAGCCCGGCTTCGCCAGAAATTGCCCCGAATTGACACCGTTGATGTCGTGCGGTCCTGGCCCCATGGAATCGGCCTGAAAGTGACTGAGCGCACTCCGGTACTCCTTGTCCGAAAAGCCGGGAACTTCGTCGAAGTCGACAAGGAAGGTGTCCGTTTCGCCACGGTTTCTGGTGCGCCGAAAGGTGTTCCGACGCTGGAATTGACCGCATCGCGTTCGGGTTCGGGTGCCGCGAGCTTCCGGCGCTTCGGAATCGACCGGCTGGTGCGCGAGGCCGTCCGGGTCGCGGGCGACGTGCCGGCCCCGGTGGCGAAGGACACCCGGAGTGTCCAAGTCCGGTCCTACGACGCCATCTCGCTGGAGTTGGCCGACGGCCGCACGGTGGCATGGGGCAGCAGCGAGGACGGCCGGGCCAAGGCGCGAGCCCTCACAGCTCTCATGAAAGCAGCCCCCGGCGCACGGCACTTCGATGTCAGCGTTCCCACCGCCCCTGCGTCAGCGGCGAGTTGACGCACATCAGCGCAGGCCAGCACCCTGGTTGGGCACTGCTACGGCTGATCACATAGGGTGAAAAGAAAAACGGGAGGTTCGGCGTGTTCGTTGAACGGGCGCCACTTGTCGACTTAGTGTCCTGTTCGGAAGAGTCCAGGGAACAGACACACTGATAACCCTAAACTTCAGCGTTAGGGTTCGGGTCGGCGTTCGGACCGTCCCATTCGGCATCTGCCGTCCCGGCGCGGGGAACCGCGTGGAGGCGGCAACGTAATTCGAGGCGAGAGGCCTTCGACGTGGCAGCACCGCAGAACTACCTCGCAGTCATCAAGGTCATCGGTGTCGGCGGCGGTGGTGTCAATGCCATCAACCGGATGATCGAGGTCGGTCTCAAGGGTGTCGAGTTCATCGCCATCAACACCGACGCGCAGGCGCTGTTGATGAGCGACGCCGACGTCAAGCTCGACGTCGGCCGTGAACTCACCCGCGGACTCGGCGCCGGTGCCAACCCGGCCGTCGGCCGCAAGGCCGCCGAGGACCACCGCGAGGAGATCGAGGAGGTCCTCAAGGGGGCCGACATGGTCTTCGTGACCGCCGGTGAGGGCGGCGGGACCGGCACCGGCGGCGCGCCGGTCGTGGCCAACATCGCGCGCTCGCTGGGCGCCCTGACCATCGGCGTGGTGACGCGCCCGTTCACCTTCGAGGGACGGCGCCGCGCGAACCAGGCCGAGGACGGCATCGCCGAGCTGCGCGAAGAGGTCGACACCCTCATCGTCATCCCCAACGACCGGCTGCTGTCCATCTCGGACCGCCAGGTCTCGGTCCTGGACGCCTTCAAGTCGGCCGACCAGGTCCTGCTCTCCGGTGTCCAGGGCATCACCGACCTCATCACCACCCCCGGCCTGATCAACCTCGACTTCGCCGACGTCAAGTCGGTCATGTCCGAGGCCGGTTCGGCCCTCATGGGCATCGGCTCGGCCCGCGGCGACGACCGTGCGGTGGCCGCCGCCGAGATGGCGATCTCCTCGCCGCTGCTGGAGGCGTCCATCGACGGCGCCCGCGGTGTGCTGCTGTCCATCTCCGGCGGCTCCGACCTCGGTCTTTTCGAGATCAACGAGGCCGCCCAGCTGGTCAGCGAGGCCGCCCACCCCGAGGCCAACATCATCTTCGGTGCGGTCATCGACGACGCCCTCGGCGACGAGGTCCGGGTCACCGTGATCGCGGCCGGCTTCGACGGCGGTCAGCCGCCGTCCCGCCGGGACAACGTCCTCGGCTCGGCCTCCGCCCCCTCCAACGCGCCCCGCCGTGAGGAGCCCGCTCCGGCGCGGCACCAGCAGCCGGTCTCCACGTCCTTCGGCTCGCTCGGCAGCGTGACCCCGAAGGAGGAGCCGGAGCCCGCGCCCGAGCCGGTGGCCGACATCCCGGTCGCCCCGCCCGTCACGCCGGCGCCCCGGACCTACGCGGACAGCGCGGCCGAGGAACTGGACGTCCCGGACTTCCTGAAGTGATAGGACAGCGCGAAAGCGTGAGCGGCGCGCACTTCGCCTTCACCGACAGGTGGGGCGGGGTGAGCGCCGCTCCGTATGAGGAGCTCAATCTCGGCGGAGCGGTCGGCGACGACCCCGACGCCGTACGCACCAACCGTGAACTCGCAGCCAAGTCGCTGGGCGTCGACCCGGCGCAGGTGGTCTGGATGAACCAGGTGCACGGCGCCGACGTGGCCGTGGTGGACGCGCCCTGGGGCGCGGGGGTCCCCCCGCTCGGGCGGAGCCGGGAGCGGGGGAGTTCCGTGCCGGAGGTCGACGCGATCGTCACCGCCCGCCGCGGGCTCGCCCTCGCCGTGCTCACCGCGGACTGCGTGCCGGTGCTGCTGGCGGACCCCGTCGCGGGAGTCGTCGGCGCGGCCCACGCGGGCCGGCCCGGAATGGTCAAGGGGGTCGTCCCCGCCGCCGTCCGCGCCATGGCCGAACTCGGCGCCGAACCGGCCCGGATCGTCGCCCGCACCGGACCGGCCGTCTGCGGCCGCTGCTACGAGGTGCCGGAGCGGATGCGCGCCGACGTGACCGCCGTCGAACCGGCGGCGCACGCCGAGACGAGCTGGGGTACTCCCGCCGTCGACGTGAGCGCCGGAGTGCACGCGCAGCTCGACCGGCTCGGGGTGTCCGACCGGGCGCAGTCGCCGGTGTGCACGCTGGAGTCGGGCGATCACTTCTCGTACCGCCGCGACCGCACGACAGGGCGGCTCGCGAGCTATGTCTGGCTGGACTGATGAGGCATGACGGACCGTAAGACCGAACTCGCCGCGAATCTGGCGAATGTGGAGGACCGCATCACCGCCGCGTGTGTGGCGGCGGGGCGCAAGCGGGAGGAGGTGACCCTGATCGTGGTCACCAAGACCTACCCGGCGAGCGATGTGCGGATTCTGTCG
The DNA here is from genome assembly GCF_053595235.1 of Streptomyces sp. NPDC002520. Classification (NCBI taxonomy): domain Bacteria; kingdom Bacillati; phylum Actinomycetota; class Actinomycetes; order Kitasatosporales; family Streptomycetaceae; genus Streptomyces; species Streptomyces sp. NPDC002520. The sequence continues at coordinate 86,877 of NZ_JBSFXG010000009.1, forward strand.
GAACTCGGTGTGCGTCATGTCGCCGAGAACCGGGACCAGGACGCGGCGCCGAAAGCCGCTGCTTGTGCGGATCTGCCCCTGAAGTGGCATTTTGTGGGCCAGTTGCAGACCAACAAGGTCCGTTCCGTGGTCGGTTATGCCGATTTCGTGCAGTCCGTCGATCGCGCCCGGCTCGTTTCGACGCTGTCGAAGGAGGCGGTGCGGGCGGAGCGCGAAGTGGGCTGTCTTGTCCAGGTCGCGTTCGACGCCGGCGTCGGCGGGCGCGGTGAGCGCGGGGGCGTGGCGCCGGGCGGAATCGAAGAGTTGGCCGACCTCGTCGCCGACGCGCCCGGACTGCGGCTCGACGGACTGATGACCGTCGCTCCGCTCACCGGCGAGTACGCGGGACGCGAACGGGCGGCGTTCGAAGGGCTCATGGATTTGTCGACTGACCTGCGCCGTGCCCATCCGGCTGCAACCATGGTGTCGGCAGGGATGAGTGCGGACCTCGAGCAGGCTGTTGCGGCCGGAGCGACACATGTGCGCGTCGGCACTGCGGTACTCGGAGTCCGCCCCAGGCTCGGGTAACGTCGCCAAGAAGTCGGACCACAGCAGAAAATATGGTCAATGCCGCCGAAGGTGGCACAACGACCACGTGGATCGCGGGCACTTGGCAGTCGTCAGCCGATCCACCACAGAGCGGAGGACTCAGAGCATGGCCGGCGCGATGCGCAAGATGGCGGTCTACCTCGGCCTCGTGGAGGACGATGGGTACGACGGCCGCGGATTCGACCCCGACGACGACTTCGAACCCGAACTGGACCCGGAGCCGGAGCGGGACCACCGACGGCATGAATCGTCACATCAGTCTCACAGTGCACATCAGCCCCAAAGGGGCGAAGAGGTGCGAATCGTACAACCGCCCGCGCCGCGCGAGCCGGTGGCCCGGTCGGCTTCGCTTGCCGCGGAATCCGGACGCCCGGCGCGCATCGCGCCCGTGGCGTCCATCACACAAGAACGTCAGTCCCTGGAGAAGAACGCGCCGGTGATCATGCCCAAGGTCGTGTCCGAACGAGAGCCGTACCGGATCACCACACTTCACCCGCGGACCTACAACGAGGCCCGTACCATCGGGGAACACTTCCGTGAGGGCACTCCGGTGATCATGAATCTGACTGAGATGGATGACACAGATGCGAAGCGACTTGTCGACTTTGCGGCTGGTTTGGTGTTTGGTCTTCACGGCAGCATCGAGCGGGTGACGCAGAAGGTGTTCCTGTTGTCGCCTGCTAACGTCGATGTCACGGCGGAGGACAAGGCCCGCATCGCAGAGGGCGGGTTCTTCAACCAGAGCTGAGACGCACCACCGGTAAGAAGCACGGAACAGGGGAGAGGGAAAAGCAGGCCATGAGCGTGTTCGCGCAGGTGATCTACATCGCGCTGATGGTGTTCCTCGTCGTGCTCATCTTCCGGCTGGTCATGGACTACGTGTTCCAGTTCGCCCGCTCGTGGCAACCCGGCAAGGCGATGGTGGTCGTACTGGAGGCCACCTACACTGTCACCGATCCACCGCTGAAGCTTCTGCGGCGGTTCATTCCGCCGCTGCGTCTCGGGGGCGTGGCGCTCGACCTGTCCTTCTTCGTACTGATGATCATCGTCTACATCCTCATCTCCGTCGCACGGAGCTTCGTGTGATGAGAGTGGACGATACGGTCTTGCCGACTGCCGATGACTACGTTGAGGTGAAGAGATGCCGTTGACCCCCGAGGACGTGCGGAACAAGCAGTTCACGACCGTCCGCCTCCGAGAAGGCTATGACGAGGACGAGGTCGATGCCTTCCTCGACGAGGTCGAAGCCGAACTGACCCGTCTGCTCCGCGAGAACGAGGACCTGCGCGCCAAGCTGGCCGCTGCCACGCGTGCTGCTGCCCAGAACCAGCAGAACATGCGCAAGGGTCCCGACCCGCAGGACCAGCAGCAGGGCGTGCCTCAGCAGGGGATGCGAGGTCCCGGCGCTCCGGTGCCCGCCGGCATATCGGGCCCGCCGCAGCAGCAGATGGGTGGCCCCATGGGTGGCCCCCCGCAGCTGCCGAGCGGCGCCCCGCAGCTGCCCGCCGGTCCCGGCGGTCAGGGCGGCCCGCAGGGTCCCGGTCCGATGGGCCAGGGTCCGATGGGCCAGGGCCCCATGGGTCAGGGTCCGATGGGTCAGGGTCCGATGGGCCAGGGCCCCATGGGTGGTCAGCCGCCCATGCCGCAGCAGATGGGTGGCCCGATGGGCGGCCCCATGGGCGGTCCGATGGGCGGCCCCGGTCAGGGCCCCGGTGGCGACAGCGCCGCCCGAGTCCTCTCGCTGGCCCAGCAGACCGCCGACCAGGCGATCGCCGAGGCCCGCTCCGAGGCCAACAAGATCGTCGGCGAGGCCCGCAGCCGCGCCGAGGGTCTGGAGCGTGACGCCCGTGCCAAGGCCGACGCCCTGGAGCGGGACGCGCAGGAGAAGCACCGCGTCGCGATGGGCTCCCTGGAGTCCGCCCGCGCCACGCTGGAGCGCAAGGTCGAGGACCTGCGCGGCTTCGAGCGCGAGTACCGCACGCGCCTGAAGTCGTACCTCGAGTCCCAGCTGCGTCAGCTGGAGACCCAGGCCGACGACTCCCTGGCCCCGCCGCGCACCCCGGCCACCGCGTCCCTGCCGCCGTCCCCGGCGCCCTCCATGGCACCGGCCGGCGCGAGCGCCCCGTCCTACGGCGGCAACCCGACGATGGGTGGCGGCCCCGCGCCGTCCGCCCCGTCCTACGGCGGCCAGCAGCAGATGACCCCGGCCATGACCCAGCCGATGGCTCCGGTCCGTCCGCAGGGTCCGTCCCCGATGGGCCAGGCCCCCTCGCCGATGCGTGGGTTCCTGATCGACGAGGACGACAACTGACGGCCGCTCTCGGCCAGTAGTGCGCCACAGGCGTCGGCAGCGCCCAGGGCGGGCCCCCGGACTTCGGTCCGGGGGCCCGCCCTTTTTACGCGTGTTGACACACGCAGGGGTACCGGGCGAAGGGCTCGCGGGAAACGGAAGGGCCCGGCCTCCCACGTGCCCACGTGGAGACCGGGCCCTTTGCGTACGGCCGGCGCTTAGGCCTTGCGCAGGCGGAACGTGAGGGACAGACCCTCGTCGGTGAACGGCTCGCCGTACGTCCCGTCCGCCTCGCCCTGGGCGAAGTCGGTCGCGAGGACCTCCTCGGCGATCAGGTCCGCGTGCTCGGCGAGGGCCGCGAGGACCGCCGGGTCGGTGGAGGTCCAACGCAGGGCGATCCGGTCGGCGACGTCCAGGCCGCTGTTCTTGCGGGCCTCCTGGATCAGCCGGATCGCGTCGCGGGCGAGGCCCGCCTGCCGCAGTTCCTCGGTGATCTCCAGGTCCAGGGCGACCGTGGCGCCGGAGTCGGAGGCCACCGACCAGCCCTCGCGCGGGGTCTCGGTGATGATCACCTCGTCCGGGGCGAGGGTCACCGTCTCACCGTCGACCTCCACCGACGCGGTGCCCTCGCGCAGGGCGAGGGAGAGCGCGGCGGCGTCGGCCGCGGCGACGGCCTTCGCCACGTCCTGCACCCGCTTGCCGAACCGCTTGCCCAGGGCACGGAAGTTGGCCTTGGCGGTGGTGTCCACCAGGGAGCCGCCGCCCGCCGGACCGGCGGAGGAATCCGTCAGCGACGCCAGCGAGGAGACGTTCAGCTCCTCGGTGATCTGGGTGTGCAGCTCGCGGTCGAGGGACTCGAAACCGGCCGCCGCGACCAGCGCGCGCGACAGCGGCTGGCGCGTCTTGACGCCCGACTCCGCGCGCGTGGCACGGCCCAGCTCCACCAGCCGGCGGACCAGGACCATCTGCTTCGACAGCTCCGGGTCGATCGCGGACAGGTCCGCCTCCGGCCACGACGCCAGGTGCACGGACTCCGGCGCGCCCGGGGTCACCGACACGACCAGGTCCTGCCACACCCGCTCGGCGATGAACGGGGTGATCGGCGCCATCAGCTTGGTGACCGTCTCCAGCACCTCGTGCAGCGTGCGCAGCGCGGCCTTGTCGCCCTGCCAGAACCGGCGGCGCGAGCGGCGCACGTACCAGTTCGACAGGTCGTCGACGAACGCGGACAGCAGCTTGCCGGCGCGCTGGGTGTCGTACGCCTCCAGCGCCTGGGTCACCTGGTCCGTGAGCGCGTGCAGCTCGGACAGCAGCCAGCGGTCCAGCAGCGGGCGGTCGGCCGGGGCCGGGTCGGCCGCGGACGGCGCCCAGTTCGACGTACGGGCGTACAGCGCCTGGAAGGCCACCGTGTTCCAGTACGTGAGGAGCGTCTTGCGGACGACCTCCTGGATGGTGCCGTGGCCGACCCGGCGGGCCGCCCACGGGGAGCCGCCGGCCGCCATGAACCAGCGCACCGCGTCCGCGCCGTGCCGGTCCATGAGCGGGATCGGGTCCAGGGTGTTGCCCAGGTGCTTGGACATCTTGCGGCCGTCCTCGGCGAGGATGTGGCCCAGGCAGACGACGTTCTCGTACGACGACTTGTCGAAGACGAGCGTGCCGACGGCCATCAGCGTGTAGAACCAGCCGCGGGTCTGGTCGATCGCCTCGGAGATGAACTGCGCCGGGTAGCGGCTCTCGAACAGCTCCTTGTTCTTGTGCGGGTAGCCCCACTGCGCGAACGGCATCGAACCCGAGTCGTACCAGGCGTCGATGACCTCGGGCACGCGCGTGGCCGTCTTTCCGCAGCCGTCGTGCCGGCAGGCGAAGGTGATCGCGTCGATGTACGGGCGGTGCGGGTCCAGGTTCGACTGGTCGGTGCCGGTCAGCTCGGTCAGTTCCGCGCGCGAGCCGACGACCGTGAGGTGGTTCTCCTCGCAGGCCCAGATCGGCAGCGGGGTGCCCCAGTAGCGGTTGCGGGACAGCGCCCAGTCGATGTTGTTGCTCAGCCAGTCGCCGAAGCGGCCGTGCTTGACCGTCTCCGGGAACCAGTTGGTCTTCTCGTTCTCCGCGAGCAACCGGTCCTTGACGGCGGTGGTGCGGATGTACCAGGAGGGCTGCGCGTAGTACAGCAGCGCGGTGTGGCAGCGCCAGCAGTGCGGGTAGCTGTGCTCGTACGGCAGGTGCCGGAAGAGCAGCCCGCGCGCGTGCAGGTCCTCGGTGAGCTTCTCGTCGGCCTTCTTGAAGAAGACGCCGCCGACCAGCGGGACGTCCTCCTCGAAGGTGCCGTCCGGGCGGACCGGGTTCACGACCGGCAGGCCGTAGGCGCGGGAGACCTTGAGGTCGTCCTCACCGAAGGCCGGGGCCTGGTGGACCAGACCCGTACCGTCCTCGGTGGTGACGTAGTCGGCGTTCACCACGAAGTGCGCCGGCTCCGGGAACTCAACGAGCTCGAACGGGCGCTGATACGTCCAGCGTTCCATCTCGGCGCCGGTGAAGGACTGACCGGTGGTCTCCCAGCCCTCGCCGAGTGCCTTGGCGACCAGTGGCTCGGCGACGACGATCTTCTGCTCGCCGTCGGTGGCGACGACGTAGGTGACGTCCGGGTGCGCGGCGACCGCCGTGTTGGACACCAGGGTCCACGGGGTCGTCGTCCACACCAGGAGCGAAGCCTGGCCGGCGAGCGGACCGGAGGTCAGCGCGAAGCGGACGTAGACCGAGGGGTCGACGACCGTCTCGTAGCCCTGGGCGAGCTCGTGGTCCGACAGGCCGGTGCCGCAGCGCGGGCACCAGGGGGCGACGCGGTGGTCCTGGACCAGCAGGCCCTTGGTGAAGATCTCCTTCAGCGACCACCAGACGGACTCGATGTACTCGGGGTCCATCGTGCGGTACGCGTCGTCCAGGTCGACCCAGTAGCCCATGCGGGTCGTCAGGTCGGCGAAGGCGTCCGTGTGCCGGGTCACCGACTCGCGGCACTTGTCGTTGAAGGCGGCGATGCCGTACGCCTCGATGTCCTGCTTGCCGGAGAAGCCCAGCTCCTTCTCGACCGCCAGCTCCACCGGCAGACCGTGGCAGTCCCAGCCGGCCTTGCGGCCCACGTGGTAGCCGCGCATGGTGCGGAAGCGGGGGAAGACGTCCTTGAAGACGCGTGCCTCGATGTGGTGGGCGCCGGGCATGCCGTTGGCGGTGGGCGGGCCCTCGTAGAAGACCCACTCGGGGCGGCCCTCGGACTGCTCCAGGCTCTTGGTGAAGATCTTCTGGTCGCGCCAGAAGTCGAGCACGGCGTGCTCAAGAGCGGGCAGGTCGACCTGAGCGGGCACCTGGCGGTACGTCGGCGCTGTCATCTGCGAGCATCCTCCAACGGACTTGCTGCCTTCCGTCGGAGGGACGAGAGCCTTCGATCCTGTCGACGCCGTGTGCGGCGCGCTCCCGCGGTACCACCCTCCTTGGCCCCCGCCGCGCCGTACACGCCGGTGAGCCCCCTCATTGGGGTCGCGAAGCCGGTTCTACGGCCCTGGCCGGCTCAGGGGCTGAGCCCATCGCTGTCCACGGCTTTCTTCCGGCGGCTCCGGGGTGATCTTCACGTCGCGCTCACCCCCGGGCTCACACCGTCCCCGGGTCGCTCTGGGCTGCGTACGCCGCTACTCGTCCCCATCCACGCTTTTCGCTCCGCCCAGTGTACGGCGCCACGCGGACAGCGGCCGACCGTATTTCGCGCGGTAGGGGCGGGCGGTGGCACAGGGGGGCGGTGGCAGGGCGGTCGCGGGCCGGTCGCGGCGGGTTCCGGGGCGCGGGGTGACCCGAACGGTGAGGAGGGCGGGCGTTAGCCCGTCGGGCGCGTGCGGCTCGGGCGGATTACCCGGCGAGGAGCTGGGCACAACGCATGCAGGTCTGCTGCGCGGGGGTGCGGGGCGGGCGAATCGGGCGGCGTGCCCCGTTGCCGCGGGACTCAAGTCGATTTATCGTCCCAGCACGATTCGCGTGCAAGATCACAATATGTGAAGGGGCCGCGGCCATGGTGGCGAAGAAGACCGCCGTACAGCAGCCGGCGACCGGCCGGGCCAGTGGCGCGGCCGCCCCTGGCGGTACGGCAGCGGCCTCCGGCGACGAGGCCAAGGGTGCCGGCGGAAAGAAGAGCACGCGCACGCGTACGGCTGCGGCCGGGCGGGCCGGGCCGGTGAAGACCCTCCGGACGGCGGATGCCGAACCGGCGAAGAACTCCTCGCCCCGGCCCCTGACCGGGGCCCCGGCCGCGATGGACACGGATCCTCCCGTGCGGAAGGCGGCCGGCGAGGAGCCCGCTGCGAAGCCTGCCGCCGAGAAGTCGGTGCGGAAGAAGGCGGAGGCCAAGAAGGCGGAGGCCAAGAAAGCCGCCGACAAGAAGGCTGCTGCGAAGAAGGTGGCTGCGACGAAGGCGGTGGCCGGGGACGAGTCTGCCGCCCAGGAGCAGAAACCTGCCGCCCAGAAGGCATCCGCCAAGAAGGCGTCCGCCGAGAAGGGCGAGGCCGAGAAGCCCGCTGCCAAGAAGACGGCGGCGAAGAAGACCGCTGTGAAGAAGACCGCTGTGAAGAAGACCGAGGCCGAGAAGGCTGCCGTGAAGGCTCCGTCCGCCCAGAAGGCGGGGCCGGCCGGGAGAGCGGCTGTGACGGAGGTGGCACCCGAGGAGAAGGCGTCCGACAAGGCGGTTGCGAAGAAGGCGGCTGCGAAGAAGGCCGCCAGGAAGACGGCCGGTCCGAAGAAGGCGGTCGCCGCGGGTGTCCCCCTCGGCGCGGCGGCACAGGGCACGGACGGGAAAGCCGAGAAGAGCACGGCCAAGAAGGCAGGCGCGGCGAGGGCCGCGAAGCAGACGGGAGCCACGACGGTGGTTGCGAAGAAGACTCCTGGCACGGCCGCGGCGGCGCAGACCGCCGTCCCCAAGGCGCGGGTCGCCGCGGTGGAGCCCGGCGAGCTGGCGGTGCGCCCCGGTGAGGATCCCTGGACCCCCGAGGAGGTCGAGGAGGCCCGTGCGGAGCTGCTGGCCGAGGCGGAGCGCCTGAGGGACGAGATCAGCTCCTCCGAGGCGTCCCTCGTGGGTCTGATGCGGGACTCCGGTGACGGCGCCGGCGACGACCAGGCCGACACCGGGACCAAGAACATCACGCGCGAGCACGAGATGGCGCTGGCCGCCAACGCGCGCGAGATGCTGATCCAGACCGAGCGCGCCCTGGAACGGCTGGACGCGGGCACCTACGGTCTGTGCGAGAACTGCGGCAACCCCATCGGCAAGGCCCGTATGCAGGCGTTCCCCAGGGCCACTCTGTGCGTGGAGTGCAAGCAGAAGCAGGAACGTCGCTCCTGAGCAGAGGGGGGCGCCAGGGCGTGCCGTAGTCTCGTCCCCAGTCAGGCACCTAGGTTGAGGGACTCACGTGGCAGAGGCGGAGCGCATCATCGGTACGCCGGACACTCCGGACGACGGCGACGAGCGCACGGTGCGGGCGGATCCTTTCGCCAGTGCGTCGGGCGCGGGCGAGCAGGACGCCGCGGCGCAGCGGCGCAGCGGGCGCGGGCGCCGGATCGGCGTGCTGTTCGCCGTGGCCGTGTTCGCGTACGCCCTCGACCTGGTCAGCAAGATGCTGGTGGTCGCGAAGCTGGAGCACCACGCGCCGGTCCAGCTGATCGGGGACCTGCTCGAGCTGCACGCCATCCGCAACCCCGGCGCGGCCTTCGGCTTCGGCGCGGCCTTCACGGTCATCTTCACGGTGATCGCGGCCGCCGTGATCGTGGTGATCATCCGCCTGGCCCGCAAGCTCTACAGCCTGCCCTGGGCGATCGCGCTCGGCCTGCTGCTCGGCGGCGCGCTCGGCAACCTCACCGACCGGATCTTCCGGTGGCCGGGGATCTTCAAGGGCGAGGTCGTGGACTTCATCGCGCCCAAGGGCTTCGCGGTGTTCAACCTGGCCGACTCGGCGATCGTGTGCGGCGGCATCCTGATCGTGCTGCTGTCCTTCCGCGGCCTGGACCCGGACGGCACCGTCCACAAGGATTGACACCGGGTCCACGCGGTCCGACGCCGGGGCTTCGTCCACAGGCTCGTTCGGTGCCCTCAGGCCCGTCCGGCATACTCGACGGGTGAGCACGATTCCCGAGATCCGTACCCTGCCCGTGCCCGACGGCCTGGAGGGCGAGCGCGTCGACGCCGCCATCTCCCGCATGTTCGGCTTCTCCCGCACGAAGGCGGCGGAGCTGGCCGCGGCCGGCAAGGTCCAGGTCGACGGGACGGTGGTCGGCAAGTCCGAGCGGGTGCGCGGCGGCGCCTGGCTCGAGGTCGAGATGCCGCAGGCGCCCGCGCCGGTGCAGGTGGTCGCCGAGCCGGTCGAGGGCATGGACATCGTGCACGACGACGATGACGTGGTCGTGATCGTCAAGCCGGTCGGCGTGGCCGCGCACCCCTCGCCGGGCTGGAGCGGACCGACCGTGATCGGTGGTCTCGCCGCCGCCGGCTACCGGATCTCCACCTCGGGCGCCGCCGAGCGCCAGGGCATCGTGCACCGCCTCGACGTCGGCACCTCCGGCCTGATGGTGGTCGCCAAGTCGGAGCGGGCGTACACCTCGCTCAAGCGCCAGTTCAAGGAGCGCACGGTCGACAAGCGCTACCACACCCTGGTCCAGGGCCACCCGGACCCGACGAGCGGCACGATCGACGCGCCCATCGGCCGCCACCCCAACCACGACTACAAGTGGGCGGTCACGGCCGACGGCAAGCCCTCCGTGACCCACTACGACCTCATCGAGGCCTTCCGCGCCGCCTCCCTGCTCGACGTGAAGCTGGAGACCGGCCGCACCCACCAGATCCGCGTGCACATGTCGGCGCACCGCCATCCCTGCGTCGGCGACCTGACCTACGGTGCCGACCCGACCCTCGCCAAGCGGCTGCGGCTGCACCGCCAGTGGCTGCACGCCGTCCGCCTCGGCTTCGAGCACCCGGGGGACGGGCAGTGGGTGGAGTTCGAGAGCGACTACCCCGAGGACCTGGAGAAGGCCCTTGAGCAGGTCCGTGAGGAGACGTGGGCGTGAGCACGCCGTACACCGTCCGGATCGCCGAGGACCCCGCCGACCGCGAGGCCTGCTTCGCGGTGCGCAAGGCGGTCTTCGTCGTCGAGCAGGACGTCCCGGAGGACATCGAGTACGACGCGTACGACGCGGGGGCCGTGCACGTGCTGGCCGTCCGCGAGGACGGCGTGCCGCTCGGCACCGGGCGCCTGCTCTATGGCGAGTCGGCCGCCGCGAAGACCGGCGGGGACGCCTCGGTGGGCTCGCTCGGACGGCTGGCCGTCGCCCGGGAGGCGCGTGGCCTCGGCGTCGGCGCGGCCCTGGTGCGGGCCATCGAGGACACGGCACGCGCGCGCGGCCTGGCCGCCGTGGACCTGCACGCGCAGACCCAGGCCCTGGGCTTCTACGAGCGCCTCGGGTACGAGGCCTACGGCCCCGAGTTTCCGGACGCGGGGATCGCGCACCGGGCGATGCGGCGCGCCCTGTAGGGGCGCGGCGGCTCGCTGGGCGCCCGGGGCGCCGGTGAGAAGGATCACGTGGCACCCTTGAGGCCCCCGTGTGATCTTCGACTCCCGGAGTGCCGGCCGTGGACCAGTTGGCCCTGTTGTTCCTGCTGCTGCTCGGGGCCGTCGTCAGCGTCCCGGTCGGCGACCGGTTCGGGCTGCCGGCGCCGGTGCTGATGACGCTGTTCGGCGGGGTTCTCGCGGTGAGCGACTTCGTCCCCAACGTGAGCATCCCGCCCGCGCTGATCCTGCCCGCGGTGCTGCCGCCGCTGCTCTACGCCGCCGTGCGCCGGACTTCCTGGCGGCAGTTCGCGGCCAACAGACGCCCGATCTTCCTGCTGGCCGTCGCCCTGGTGTTCGTGACGACCGTGTGCGTGGCGGCCGCCGCCCACGCGATGGTGCCCGGACTGTCGGTCGCCGCCGCGGTGGCGCTGGGCGCGCTGATCGCCCCGCCCGACCCGGTCGCCGTCACCGCCGTCGCCGGACAGCTGGGGCTGCCGCGCCGGCTGGTGTCGATCCTGGAGGGCGAGGGGCTCTTCAACGACGTCACGGCGATCGTGCTCTACCACGTGGCGATCGCCGCGGCCGTCAGCGGGCACTTCTCGCTGTGGCGGGCCGGTCTTGACCTGGTGCTGTCGGCCGTGGTCGCGGTCGCCGTCGGGCTGGCACTGGGCTGGGGAGCGAACCGGCTGCTGGACATGCTGGGCGACGCGACCCTGCAGATCGGGCTGACCCTGCTCGTGCCCTATGCCTCCTACGTACTGGCCGAGGAACTGCACGGCTCCGGCGTCCTGTCCGTGCTCGTCACCTCCCTCTTCCTCGCCCAGTACGCCACCGACGCGGACGACGTGCTGACCCGGCTGGCCGGGCACACCTTCTGGGACATCGTCGACACACTCGTGACCGGGGTCGCCTTCGGACTGATCGGGCTCGAACTGCACAACGCGATCACGGCGGCGCCGGGCCGCTGGGGCACGCTGATCGGCTATGCCGCGGCGGTCGCGGGCGTCGTCGTCGTCGTACGACTGCTGTGGCTGCTGCCCGCGGCCTGGCTGACCACGCGGCTGCACGCGAGCCGGGACTACGAGGAGGAGATCCCGATCGGCTGGCGGGAGACCGTCGTGATGTGGTGGTCCGGGATGCGTGGGGTGGCCTCGGTGGCGCTGGCGCTCGCCATTCCGCTGACCACCGAGGACGGATCGCCCTTCCCCGACCGGAACGAGATCGTGTTCATCGCGTTCGGGGTGATCGTCGCGACGCTGGTGCTCCAGGGGACGACGCTGCCCTGGCTGGTGAAGCGGCTGGGGGTGCGGGCCGATTCGGCGCGCGAGAAGGAGTTCGAGAAGGATCTGGCCGTACGGGCGATGAAGGCCGCGCGGCAGAAGCTGCGGGAGATCGAACAGGTGGAGGAGCTGCCGGAGGAGCTGTCGGAACAGATGCTCCGCCGGGCGTACGACATCGGGATCCGGATCAGCCCGGACATGGGGGAGGAGGAGCGGCGCGAGGCGTACCGGCAGCGGGCCCGGCGGCTGAAGAAGGTGCGGCGGATCCAGGCGGAGATGATGAGTGCGGCCCGGCACGAGGTGTTGGCGGCCCGCAACGAGCCGGGGGCGGATCCGGAGATCGTGGACAGGGTCCTGCGCCATCTCGACGTGCGGAGCCTGCGCTGACCCATCGGGCCCGTCCAGCGTCGCCCGTTGCTGTCGGCCGGGGTGCGGGGCTGCTGGCACCATGGGGGGCATGAACATCATGCTTTTCCACTCGGTCCACGGGCTGACACCCGCCGTGCGCGACGCCGCGGGGCGGTTGCGGGCCGCCGGTCACGAGGTGTGGACGCCGGATCTCTTCGAGGGGCACACCTTCGAGACCGTCGAGGAGGGCATGGAGTTCCAGGAGCGGATCGGCAAGGACGAGCTGCTGAAGCGGGCCGTGCTGGCCGCCGCACCCTACTCGGAGCGGGGACTGGTGTACGCGGGCTTCTCGCTGGGCGCCTCGATCGCGCAGACCCTGGCCCTCGGCGACGACAAGGCGCGCGGTCTGCTGCTTCTGCACGGCACGTCCGACATCGCGCCGAACGCGCGGGCGGACGACCTGCCGGTGCAACTGCACGTGGCGGAGCCGGACCCGTTCGAGACGGACGACTGGCTGAGCGCCTGGTACCTGCAGATGGGCCGGACCGGCGCGGACGTCGAGGTGTACCGCTACCCCGGTGCCGGTCACATCTACACCGACCCGGGGCTGCCGGACTACGACGAGGAGGCCGCCGAGGCCACCTGGCGGGTGGCGCTCGGCTTCCTCGACACTCTGAAGTGAGCGGTTACACCGGGTCGTACGTCCGCTCGACCTTCTGCGTACCGCTGCGGGTGCGGTACGAACGCACCCAGCTGGATGTCGCGCCGGCGTCCGTGCGGTCGGACAGGACGTAGTAGTCCATCTGCGCGCGGTCGCCCGTGATGTCCAGGACGCCGTAGCCGTGGCGGTCGGTGTCGACCCAGTGGACGTGCCGGTTGGCGGCCCGGATGACCGGCGAGGCGATCGCGGAGACGGTGCCCTCGGGGACCTTCACGATGTCGTCGAGGTTGTCGGAGGTGACCGAGGTGACCACGAACTCGGTGGCGGCCGGCGCCGACAGCGGGTAGGTGCCCGCGTCGTAGGGCACGTCGTTGGCCCACGCCATGTGGATGTCACCGGTCAGGAAGACGGTGTTGCCGATGGCGTTGGTGCGCAGGTGACTGAGCAGTTCGCGGCGGTCGTCGGTGTAGCCGTCCCACTGGTCGGTGTTGGTGGCGATGCCTTCCTGCGGCAGCCCGAGCAGCTTGGCGAGCGGTTTGAAGAGGTCGGCGGACAGGGAGCCGAAGGAGAACGGCGAGATCATCACCGAGTTGCCGACCAGCCGCCACTTGGTGTCGGAGGCCTTCAGACCGGCCTTCAGCCAGTCCAGCTGGGCGCGCCCGGTGAGCGTACGGTCCGGGTCGTCCACCGAGCCGCTGGCCGTGGCCGCCTGCTGGGAGCGGAAGGAGCGCAGGTCCAGCAGGGAGAGGTCGGCGAGCTTGCCGAAGCGCAGCCGGCGGTAGGTCGTGCCGGCGACCGCCGGGCGGACCGGCATCCACTCGAAGTAGGCCTGCTTGGCAGCGGCCTGACGGGCCGTCCAGGTGCCCTCGGCGCCCTCGGTGTGGTTGACCGCGCCGCCCGACCAGGCGTTGTCGGCGAACTCGTGGTCGTCCCAGATCGCGACGACCGGCGCCTTCTGGTGCAGCGTCTGGAGGTCCGGGTCGGTCTTGTACTTCGCGTGCCGGGTGCGGTAGTCGGCGAGGGTGAGGATCTCGTTGGCCGGCGCGTGCGGGCGCACGACCGTCCCGCGGGCCGCGTACTCGCCCGACTTGTACTCGTAGATGTAGTCGCCGAGGTGCAGCCAGGCGTCCAGGTCGCTCCGGGCGGCGAGGTGGCGGTAGGCCGAGAAGTAGCCCGCCTCCCAGTTGGCGCAGGAGACCACGCCGAAGCGCAGCCCGGCCACGGCCGCGTCCGCCGCCGGCGCGGTGCGGGTGCGCGCCACCGGGGAGTGGGTGCCGCCGGCCGAGAAGCGGAACCAGTAGTCGGTGGCCGGGGCCAGGCCGCGGACGTCGGCCTTCACCGTGTGGTCGGAGGCGGACCTGGCGACCGTGGAACCCCGGGCGACGACGTCGGTGAGTGCCTTGTCCTTGGCGATGATCCAGCTGACCTCGGTGTCCGGGCCGAGTCCGGAGCCGGGTATCGCCTCGGGGGTGGGGGTCACCCGGGTCCACAGCAGGACGCCGTCGGGCAGTGGGTCACCGGAGGCGACACCGTGCAGGAAGGCGGGGGCGCCCGTGGCGGCGCGGGCCGGGAGGGCGGCGGCGAGCGGGCCGGCCAGCACAGCGGTGGCCGCCGCGGCCTTGACGACCGTACGGCGGCTCGGGGTACGCGAGTCGAGGCCCTGGGCGGCCTCGGACGATCTGTATCGACTGGTCACGACCGATCAGGTTACTGATCGGTAAGCAAGAGAGCGGGCGAACTCCGAAAGTTCGCCCGCTCTTCACCGGGTGATCAGTTCCCGAGGGCTGGTCAGCCCTTGAGGGCCGCGTCCACCACGCGGTTGAAGTCGGCGACCGTCATGGGCGGGTTGCCCTGGCCGTCGGCGGCGAGCTTCTTGCCGTCCATGACGAAGCTCGGGGTGCCGGTCACGCCGTCCTTGTTGGTGTCGAAGGTCTTCGACATGGCCACGGCCCAGGCGTCGTAGGTGCCCTTCGTGACCGCGTCCTGGAACTTCTTGTTGTCCTTCAGCGCGGGCACGGTGTCGGCGACCTTGATCAGGTAGCTGTCGTCCTTGAACTTGTCGGTCTGCTCGTCCGGGTGCCACTTCGTCGAGTAGAGCGCGGTCTTGTACTCGAGGAACGCCTCGGGGCTGACGTTGAGCGCGGCGCCGAGGGCGCTCAGCGCGTTCTTGGAGCCCACGCCGTTGTCGTGGTTGTCGATGAAGGTGCCGCTGACGAACTCGATCTTGAACTTGCCGTCGTCGATGTCCTTCTTGACGGTCGAGCCGACGGTCTGCTCGAACTGGGCGCAGACCGGGCAGCGCGGGTCCTCGTAGACCTTGAGGGTCTTCTTGGCGGTGTCCTTGCCGACGACGACCGTGGTGCCCTTGTCGCCCGTGGTGTTGGCCGGGGTGACGACCTTGGCGTCCTTCAGGCCCTCCCAGTAGCTGGGCTTGTTGGCCTGGACGACGGCGTATCCGATGCCGCCCGCCGCGGCCAGGACGCCCACGACCGAGGCGGCCACGATGATCTGCCGCCTGGCCTTGGCGCGCTTGGCCTGCCGCTCGCGCTCCTCGCGCAGCCGCTCCCGGGCCGCCGTCTTCGCCGCCTGGCTGTTCCGCTTGCTCATATCGGTGATCTCCATGTGGGACGCGCACATGCCGTACGCGGGATACGTGAGGGGGGACTGCTCGTGCTCGGATGCCGTCGCTCACGCGAAGGCCGGTGCCGTCGCTCGGCCGAGGGCGCGGGCGAGGGCGGGCGAGCGAGGCGGTCCACGCCGTCCCAGGGAGTGCGCGAGGAGAAGTTTGCGGGCGGTGGCCCGGCGCGGGGCGGCCGGACGCGGCAGCCGGCGGGCCGGGGACAGTCGTACGGTCACGGCGGCCGCGGCCACCAGCAGCGGCCGGAACGTGGTCACGGCGACCGAGCGCAGCAGCTGGGTCAGGGCGCGCTCGCCCCGGCGCAGCCAGGCGGCGGCCAGCAGCCCGACCCCGACGTGCGCGGCGAGCAGCAGCCAGGGGGCGGCCGGGCTCGCGTGCGTGAGCAGCACACCTTCTACGGCTGGGCGGGAGCCGCCGGCGACCTGGGCGAGGGGCGTGCCCATGGCGCCGCCCTGGCACAGCACGTCCAGGCCGACCGCGTGCAGCGTGCCGGCGACCGGGCCGCCCGCCCGGCCGTAGCAGGTGTGCTGCCCCGTGGTGAACACCGTGTCCGCGGCCAGCTCCAGCGGGATCAGCGCAGCCGCGATCCGGCCGAAGCCGCGCTCGCGGCCGGCCAGCGCGTACGCGGCGACGAAGACCCCGGCGGCGACGGTGAGCACGGTCCCCATCGGCAGCGGGGTCCGGGACAGCAGCACGTGCGACGCGGTGCTGAGCGTCACGACGAAGGCCGTGAACAGCGCCGCGCGCACGGCTCTGAGCTGGGTCCCGGATATGTCCATAGCGAAAGGAGAGTCTGTCACGGACCGAGGTAAGGGACCCCTAAAGAGTGGCTTTGGGTCCGGGAAGGTTACAGCCCCGGAATCCGGCCGTTGCGGAACAGGTCGACGAAGATCTGGTGGTCGGCACGCGCGCGTGCGCCGTAGGAGTGCGCGAAGTCCACCAGCAGGGGTGCGAGGCCCTCCTCGTCGGCCGCGAGCGCCGCGTCGATGGCCCGCTCGGTGGAGAACGGCACCAGGGACTCGCCGGAGGTGTCGTCCGCCGCCGCGTGCATGGTCGCGGTGGCCCGGCCCAGGTCGGCGACGACGGCCGCGATCTCCTCCGGGTCGTCGATGTCGCCCCAGTCCAGGTCGACGGCGTACGGCGAGACCTCGGCGACCAGCTGGCCGGAGCCGTCCAGCTCGGTCCAGCCGAGCCACGGGTCGGCGTGCGCCTGCAGGGCACGCTGGGAGATCACCGTGCGGTGGCCCTCGTGCTGGAAGTAGCCGCTGATCGCCGGGTCGGTGATGTGCCGGGAGACGGCCGGGGTCTGGGCCTGCTTGATGTAGATCACGACATCGTTCTCCAGGGCGTCGCTGTGGCCCTCCAGAAGGATGTTGTACGACGGCAGCCCGGCCGAGCCGATGCCGATGCCGCGGCGGCCGACGACGTCCTTCACGCGGTACGAGTCCGGGCGGGCCAGCGAGGTGTCCGGCAGCGTCTCCAGGTAGGCGTCGAAGGCGGCCAGCACCTTGTAGCGGGTGGCCGCGTCCAGCTCGACGGAGCCGCCGCCCGAGGTGAAGCGGCGCTCGAAATCGCGGATCTCGGTCATCGAGTCCAGCAGCCCGAAGCGGGTCAGCGAGCGGGCGTCACGCAGCGCGTCCAGCAGCGGACCCTCCGCGGTGTCCAGAGTGAAGGGCGGCACCTCGTCGCTCTTGGCGCCGGTGGCCAGGGCGTGGATGCGCTCGCGGTAGGCGGCCGCGTAGATCGTCACCAGCTCGGCGATCTGCTCGTCGCTGAGCGCCTTCGCGTACCCGATGAGCGCGACGGAGGCCGCGAAGCGCTTGAGGTCCCAGGTGAACGGGCCGACGTAGGCCTCGTCGAAGTCGTTGACGTTGAAGACCAGGCGGCCGTTGGAGTCCATGTACGTGCCGAAGTTCTCGGCGTGCAGGTCGCCGTGGATCCACACGCGCGAGGTGCGGTCGTCCAGGTACGGGCCGCCCCGCTTCTCGGCGTCCAGGTCGTGGTAGAAGAGGCCAGCCGTGCCCCGGTAGAACGCGAAGGCCGAGGCCGCCATCTTCCGGAACTTCACCCGGAAGGCGGCCGGGTCGGCGGCCAGGAGCCGTCCGAAGGCGGTGTCGAAGACGGCGAGGATCTCCTCGCCGCGCTGCTCGTCGCTGAGCTGGGGGACCGACATCGCGGGGTGCCTCCTGGTGCAAGTGCCTGTACGACAGCGATTCTGTCGTCTTCAACGGGCGACGCCACGCGGGAGTGCCCGGTTCCCGCACGAAGCTACGTGTGGATCGGCCGCGTGTGTCAGTGCCGGGGCATAGACTTCCGAGCTGTCCCCCAGTCCGCCCGCAGCCGGTCGCAAGACCGTCGGCGCCTGCCCACCCGTCACCCGACCACCGCCCCTCAACGAGGCGCTTCGCGCCGCACCTGTTCAATCGGAGGCCGAAACCGTGTCCAAGCCGCCCTTCACGCACCTGCACGTCCACACCCAGTACTCGCTGCTGGACGGTGCCGCGCGGCTCAAGGACATGTTCAACGCCTGCAATGAGATGGGCATGACGCACATCGCCATGTCCGACCACGGCAACCTCCATGGGGCGTACGACTTCTTCCACTCCGCGAAGAAGGCCGGAGTCACCCCGATCATCGGGATCGAGGCGTATGTCGCCCCCGAGTCCCGGCGCAACAAGCGCAAGATCCAGTGGGGCCAGCCGCACCAGAAGCGGGACGACGTCTCCGGCTCCGGTGGTTACACCCACAAGACGATGTGGGCCGTGAACAGCACGGGCCTGCACAACCTCTTCCGGCTCTCCTCGGACGCGTACGCCGAGGGCTGGCTGCAGAAGTGGCCCCGGATGGACAAGGAGACCATCGCGCAGTGGTCCGAGGGGATCGTCGCCTCCACCGGCTGCCCCTCCGGCGAGCTGCAGACACGGCTTCGCCTCGGCCAGTTCGACGAGGCACTCAAGGCCGCCGCCGACTACCAGGACATCTTCGGCAAGGACCGCTACTTCCTGGAGCTGATGGACCACGGCATCGAGATCGAGCACCGGGTCCGCGACGGCCTCCTGGAGATCGGCAAGAAGCTCGGCATCCCCCCGCTGGTCACCAACGACTCGCACTACACCTACGCGCACGAGGCGGGCGCCCACGACGCCCTGCTGTGCATCCAGACCGGCAAGAACCTCTCCGACCCGGACCGATTCAAGTTCGACGGCACCGGCTACTACCTGAAGTCCACGGACGAGATGTACGCCATCGACTCCTCGGACGCCTGGCAGGAGGGCTGCGCCAACACGCTCCTGGTCGCCGAGATGGTCGACACCACCGGCATGTTCGAGGCCAAGAACCTCATGCCGAAGTTCGACATCCCCGACGGCTACACCGAGGTCACCTGGTTCAAGGAGGAGGTCCGCCGGGGCATGGACCGCCGTTTCCCCGGCGGTGTCCCGGACGACCGGCAGAAGCAGGTCGAGTACGAGATGGACGTCATCATCCAGATGGGGTTCCCGGGCTACTTCCTCGTGGTCGCCGACTTCATCATGTGGGCCAAGAACAACGGCATCGCGGTGGGCCCCGGCCGAGGCTCCGCGGCCGGCTCGATCGTCGCCTACGCCATGGGCATCACCGACCTCGACCCGATCCCGCACGGCCTGATCTTCGAGCGGTTCCTCAACCCCGAGCGCGTCTCCATGCCCGACGTCGACATCGACTTCGACGAGCGCAGGCGCGTCGAGGTGATCAGGTACGTGACCGAGAAGTACGGCGCCGACAAGGTCGCCATGATCGGCACCTACGGCAAGATCAAGGCAAAGAACGCGATCAAGGACTCCGCGCGCGTGCTGGGCTACCCGTACGCGATGGGCGACCGGCTCACCAAGGCCATGCCCGCCGACGTCCTCGGCAAGGGCATCGACCTCGACGGCATCACCAACCCCTCGCACCCGCGCTACAACGAGGCGGGCGAGATCCGGGGGATGTACGAGAACGAGCCGGACGTGAAGAAGGTCATCGACACCGCCAAGGGCGTCGAGGGCCTGGTCCGGCAGATGGGTGTGCACGCTGCCGGCGTGATCATGTCCAGCGAGACCATCACCGAGCACGTGCCCGTCTGGGTCCGGCACACCGACGGCGTGACCATCACCCAGTGGGACTACCCGAGCTGCGAGTCGCTCGGCCTGCTGAAGATGGACTTCCTCGGCCTGCGCAACCTGACGATCATGGACGACGCCGTCAAGATGGTGAAGTCCAACAAGGGCGTCGACATCGACCTGCTGGGCCTCCCGCTCGACGATCCGACGACCTTCGAACTGCTCCAGCGCGGCGACACCCTCGGCGTCTTCCAGTTCGACGGCGGCCCCATGCGCTCACTGCTGCGCCTGATGAAGCCCGACAACTTCGAAGACATCTCCGCCGTGTCGGCCCTGTACCGTCCGGGCCCGATGGGCATGGACTCGCACACGAACTACGCGCTGCGAAAGAACAAGCTCCAGGAGATCACCCCGATCCACAAGGAGCTGGAGAAGCCCCTCGAAGAGGTCCTGGCCGTCACCTACGGCCTGATCGTCTACCAGGAGCAGGTGCAGAAGGCCGCCCAGATCATCGCCGGCTACTCGCTCGGCGAGGCCGACATCCTCCGCCGCGTGATGGGTAAGAAGAAGCCCGAGGAACTGGCCAAGAACTTCGTCCTCTTCCAGGAGGGCGCGCGGAAGAAGGACTACAGCGACGAGGCCATCCAGGCCCTGTGGGACGTGCTGGTCCCGTTCGCCGGCTACGCGTTCAACAAGGCCCACTCGGCCGCGTACGGCCTGGTGTCGTACTGGACCGCGTACCTCAAGGCGAACTACCCCGCCGAGTACATGGCCGCCCTGCTGACCTCCGTCAAGGACGACAAGGACAAGTCGGCGATCTACCTCAACGAGTGCCGCCGCATGGGCATCAAGGTGCTCCCGCCGAACGTCAACGAGTCCGTGCACAACTTCGCCGCCCAGGGCGACGACGTGATCCTCTTCGGCCTGGAGGCCGTGCGCAACGTCGGCACCAACGTGGTGGAGTCGATCATCAAGAGCCGCAAGGCGAAGGGCAAGTACGCCTCCTTCCCCGACTATCTCGACAAGGTCGAGGCGGTCGCGTGCAACAAGCGCACCACGGAGTCGCTGATCAAGGCCGGCGCCTTCGACACCATGGGCCACACCCGCAAGGGGCTCACGGCCCAGTACGAGCCGATGATCGACAACGTGGTCGCGGTCAAGCGCAAGGAGGCCGAGGGACAGTTCGACCTCTTCGGCGGCATGGGCGAGGAGACCAGCAGCGAGCCCGGCTTCGGACTCGACGTGCAGTTCACCGACGAGGAGTGGGACAAGACCTACCTCCTCGCCCAGGAGCGGGAGATGCTCGGTCTGTACGTCTCCGACCACCCGCTCTTCGGCCTGGAGCACGTGCTGTCCGACAAGGCCGACGCGGGCATCGCCCAGCTCACCGGCGGCGAGCACGCCGACGGCGCGGTGGTCACCATCGGCGGCATCATCTCGGGCCTGCAGCGCAAGATGACCAAGCAGGGCAACGCCTGGGCGATCGCCACCGTCGAGGACCTCGCCGGCTCCATCGAGTGCATGTTCTTCCCGGCGACCTACCAGCTGGTGTCGACCCAACTCGTCGAGGACGCCGTCGTGTTCGTCAAGGGCCGCCTCGACAAGCGCGAGGACGTGCCCCGGCTCGTGGCCATGGAGCTGATGGTCCCGGACCTGTCCAACGCGGGCACCAACGCGCCGGTGATCCTCACCATCCCGGCCACCAGGGTCACTCCGCCCATGGTCAGCCGCCTCGGCGAGATCCTCAGCCACCACAAGGGCGACAGCGAGGTCCGCATCAAGCTGCAGGGCCCCCGCAAGACCACCGTGCTGCGTCTGGACCGGCACCGGGTCAAGCCCGACCCGGCGCTCTTCGGCGACTTGAAGGTGCTCCTCGGCCCGTCCTGCCTGGCGGGCTGAGCCGATGCGAACAGGAAGGGGCGCACCCCAGGTGGGTGCGCCCCTTCCTCGTGCCTGCGCTCAACTGCCCTTTAGTTGTGGCCGAAGCGCTGCTGCTTGCCCTTGCGCGCCATGTCGCCGGGCGTCGTCTGGGAGATCCGCTGCTCGGCCCCCGACTCGTGCGAGGACGAGGGGGTCTCCTGCTGGCCGCGCTCGGCCTGGGGCTGCTTACGATCCTGCTTCTTGTTCTTGGCCATGGTGATCTGCCTCCTGCGGGGGATCTAGGGGCCAGGGCCGAGACTAGATTCACATATGCTGAAATCGAGCGCATGTCGGACAATTACCGTGTGTGACAGGGTCGGTGGGCGCGCGGGAGCCGCAAACGCCACGCCGAAGATCGAGTTCGGGCCGTTAACCCCCGCGCCGTCGGGCAGACTCGAAGGAAGTCCGAAACAACCTCCCGGGAAGAGGGTGAGTCGAGTGGACCGCTGCATCGTCCTGGTGGACGCCGGGTACCTGTTGGGTGCCGCCGCGAGCCTCCTCGCCGGTGAGCCCTCACGGTCCCGGATCACCGTCGACCACGCCGCACTGATCCAGGCGCTGCGCGAATGCGCGGAATCGGACACCGAGCGCCCGCTGCTGCGCATCTACTGGTTCGACGGCGCCCCCGACCGGGTCCCCCAGCCGGAGCACCGCCGGCTGCGCGTGATGCCCCGGGTCACCGTCCGGCTGGGCGCCCTCACTCGCAGTGACGGACGCTGGGCGCAGAAGGGCGTGGACGCCGCCATGCACGCCGAGCTGACCGAGCTGGCCCGCAACCGCGCCTGCTCCGACGTCGTCCTGGTCACCGGCGACGGCGACCTGCTGCCCGGCATGATGGCCGCGAAGGAACACGGCGTCGCCGTCCACCTGTGGGCCGTACAGGCCGCCGACGGCGACTACAACCAGTCCGAGGACCTGGTCGCCGAGGCCGACGAGCGGCGCGTGCTGGACCGGGCCTGGATCACCAAGGCCGTCCGGGCCAAGGAGCTGAGCGGCGTCTGCGCGCCGCCGCCCGTGCCGCGCCCCGAGATCGCCGCGATCCTCTCCGCGCCGCTGCCCGACTCCGCGCTCGCCGGGACCGCCGAGCGGGCCCCCGAGGAGGGCGTGCACCCTCCGGCCGCCGCGACCACGCAGGACGGCACCCAGGAGCGGGTGCCCGCGCCCAAGGGCGTCCCCACTCCCAAGGACCTCGCCGGCCTGCGCGCACCCGGCACCGCGGCCGTGCAGAATCCGACGACCGCGACTCTCAGGTGGTCCTCCGACAAGGGCTGGGTCGACCGTCCGGGCGCGGTCCCCGAACCGCCCGAGATCGCCTCCATGCCGACGCTGGCCCAGCTCACCACCGCCGAGCAGCGGTGGGCCGACCGGGAGGAGGACATCACCACCGTCGGCGGCGACCCGTACGAGGTGGGGCAGGTCTTCGCCCGCCGGTGGATGTCCCGGCTCGGCGACCAGAGCCATCTGCAGCGGCTGTCCACGATGTACCCGCGCGTCCCGCACCGCATCGACGGCGAGCTGCTGCGGTACGCCGCGCGCTTCGGACTGCTCGCGCACAAGGACGACCAGATCGACGAGCACGACCGTTACGCCATCCGGGCGGGGTTCTGGCGGGAGATCGACGTGCCGGCCGCCGCGGAGAACGTCTCCGCAGGGGAGTGAGGTCCCGGGGGCGAGCCGGGGCGGGGGCCGCGGTGCGTTCGGCACCGCCGCGCCGTCGCGGCTGGTCGCCGTCGCGGCGGGACGCGGTCCCGGGCCGTTTCCGGGCTGTGCGGTGGGGAGCCCGCGGAGGCGGGCGGGGGAGTAGTGCCCCCAAAGGCGAGTAAAGGGGCCGGACCCCGTAGTCTCGTCCCTTGTGAGTACGCGCGCGGGACAGGCACTTCGGCATAACGAGGTCGTACGCGTGCGCGAGCTCAAAAAGACGTATCCGGCCGTGAAGGGGCGGCGCGGGGCACCGGACGCACCCGAGGTGCGGGCCACCGACGGGGTCGGCCTGGAGGTGCGGCGCGGGGAGGTCTTCGGACTGCTCGGGCCGAACGGCGCCGGCAAGTCCACCCTCGTACGGCAGCTCACCGGCCTGATGCGGCCGGACGGCGGCAGCGTCGAGATCCTCGGGCACGACATCGTCCGGCACCCCGAGAGGGCCGCGCGGATCCTCGCCTACCTGGGGCAGGAGTCCTCGGCCCTGGACGAGCTCACCGTCTCCCTCGCCGTCGAGACCACCGGACGGCTGCGCGGCCTCGACGCACACCGGGCACGGGCCGAGCGGGACGCCGTCATGGACGAGCTGGGGCTCACGCCCCTCGCCGGGCGGGCACTGAAGAAGCTGTCCGGTGGACAGCGGCGGCTCGCCTGCTTCGCCGCCGCGCTCGTCGGCCAGCGGCCGCTGCTCGTCCTCGACGAGCCGACCACCGGCATGGACCCGCTGGCCCGGCGCGCCGTCTGGGCGGCCGTGGACCGGCGGCGGGCCGAGCGCGGTACGACCGTGCTGCTGGTCACCCACAACGTCATCGAGGCCGAGACCGTCCTCGACCGGGTCGCCGTCCTCGACCAGGGCCGGGTCATCGCCTGCGACACCCCCGCCGGACTCAAGGAGCAGGTCTCCGGCGAGGTGCGGGTGGAGCTGGTGTGGCGGGAGCGGGCGCCGCTGGAGGTGCCCGAGGTCGCCGGCTTGCGCGAGCGGGCCGTGGAGTCCGGCCGGCGCTGGACGCTGCGGCTCGCGCCGGAGGAGGCCCGGGCCGCCGTCGCCACGGTGACCGGCGGGGCCGCCTTCGCCGCCCTGGACGACTTCACCCTCGCCACGCCCAGCCTCGAGGACGTGTACCTGGCACTGGGCGGCGCGGCACGGCAGGGGCTGGTGAAGGCATGAGCGGGCGGCGCACCGGATGCGCAGGGTCCCCGTGGGGGTCCCATGAACGGCCCCTGGAGGGCGGCGGGACGCACGCCGTCGGGAAGAGGAGCAGCTCGTCGTGAGTGTCGTACCCGCGGAGGTTCTGCCGAGCGGTACCCGCACGGTGTCGCAGACGCCCCCGGGCGCCGCCGAGCTGGGGCCGCCCGCGCGGCTGTGGCCGTCGCTCGTGGCCGTCTACCGCGCCCAGCTGTCCCGGGCCCGGGTGGCGCGCATCCCGCTGCTCTTCGTGGCCACCTTCCAGTCCGTCGGCATCACCGTGATGATGCGCGGCGTCGTCGACAGCGGCGGCGAGGCGCGGTCCGTGGTGGCGGGCTCCTCGGTGCTGGTCGTCGCGTACGTGGCCCTGAACCTGCTGTCCCAGTACTTCGGTCAGCTGCGGGCCAGCGGAGGACTCGACCACTACGCCACCCTGCCGGTGCCGCCGGCGGCGGTCGTGCTCGGCGCGGCGGCGGCGTACGCCTCCTTCACGGTGCCGGGGACCTTGGTGACCGCGGTCTTCGGGTGCGTGCTGTTCGGGCTGCCGCTGTCCAACCTGTGGGTCCTGCTGGCCGTGATCCCGCTCGCCGGTGCGGCGCTCTCCGGGCTCGGCGCCGCCTTCGGGCTGCTCGCGCCGCGCCCCGAACTGGCCACACTGCTCGGCCAGCTGGGCATGTCGGCCGCGCTGCTGCTCGGCGTGCTGCCGGCCGACCGGATGCCGGGAATCGTCCGGCTGGCACGGGATCTGCTGCCCTCGACCTACGGCGTGGAGGCGTACGCCCGCACCTTCGCGGCGCATCCCGACTGGGCCGCCGTCCTCGCTGACCTGGGGGTGTGCGCGGGCGTCGGGGTGATCTCGCTGGCCGTGGCGACCAGGGCGTACCGCAGGGCCGCTGTCCGGTGACGCGGCGCGGGACGCGACCTGGCACGATGTCAGGGTGACCGCACCGCTGACTCCGCCTCCCCCGCCGCACGACGACTCCGCGCACCAGATCTGGCAGGGACCGCCTGCCGGGGCGCCGGTCGCGGGGATGTACGAACAGGACGGCCCCGGTATGAAGACCGAAGTGCGGGAAGCCGCCGTGATCGCGGTGGCCGTGGCTCTGGGCGGAGTGCTGTTCGGGCTGCTGTGGTGGTGGCTGGCGCCGCACGTTCCGCTGGTGGGTGACGAGGTCGGCCGCAGCTGGGTGGTGTACCTCAAGGACTCCGAGGGCGAGCAGGCGGCGGGCGTGGACGGAACGTTCACTCTGCTGGGGCTGGCCTTCGGCGTGGTGAGCGCACTGATCGTCTTCCTGGTGCGGCGGCAGGGTGGTGCGCCGCTGGTGGTGGCGCTCGGAGCAGGCGGCCTGCTCGGGTCGGTGCTGGCCTGGCGGATGGGCGTGTGGCTCGGACCCGGCTCCGACGTGATCGCTCACGCGAGGGCGGTGGGGAAGGGGGTCATCTTCTCGGCGCCGCTGAAGCTGGGTGCGAAGGGCGCGCTGCTGGCCTGGCCGTTCGCCGCGGTGCTGGTGCATCTGGGGCTCACCGCGCTGTTCGGACCTCGGGACCCCGAGCTGTTGTAGCGGGGAACCGCGCGGCTTGTCGTGGCCGGGCCTGCGCGCCGGAGTCGGTCCAGGGGCCGTGCCCCCGGACCCGTGTGCCCGGATTCGTGCCCGGACCCGTGTGCCCGAGACGCTGTGTGCCGCAGGCGCTGTACGTCCTGGGCGCGGAGCCTTCAGTTCCGTCCGATCGGTGCCAGCACGGCGCCGGTCAGCTTCGCCAGATCCCCCGGGGACAGTTCGACCTCCAGCCCCCTGCGGCCCGCCGAGACACAGATCGTCGGGTGGGCGTCGGCCGACGCGTCGACGACCGTGGGGAGCTTCTTGCGCTGGCCCAGGGGGGAGATGCCGCCCCGGACATAGCCGGTGGTGCGCTCGGCGAGCGCGGGGTCGGCCATCGCGGCCCGCTTGCCGCCCACGGCCGAGGCGAGGGCCTTGAGGTCGAGGGTGCCGGAGACGGGCACGACCGCCACGGTCAGGGCGCCGTCCACGTCGGCGACCAGGGTCTTGAAGACGCGGTCGGGGGAGACGCCCATGGCCTCCGCGGCCTCCTCGCCGTAGGAGGGGTGGGAGGGGTCGTGGTCGTAGGCGTGCACGGTGAAGGTCACGCCCGCCGCCGTGAGAGCCACGGTCGCGGGCGTGCCTCCGGCCTGCTGCTTCTTGGTCTTCTTCGCCATCTGGGGTGTCGGCCTCGGTTCGCTCAGTTGAGACTGGTCGGCGTCCGCGTCAGCTCGAACGCGGGCAACGACGGCAGGCTACGGATGATCGACGTCTCCGAGCGAAGGAGTTTCAGCTCGTCGCGCAGGCGGGAGGCGGTGTCCGGCGCCTGCAGGAGCCGCTGCTTCGTCGGGGTGTCCAGGACCATGGCCGCGGCCACCAGGTAGGAGACCACGCCGGGGTCGTCCGGCAGGTCGGCACCCGTGGACAGGGAGCGCTCGCGGGCGCCCGCCAGACGCTTCTGGTACTGGCGGAAGGAGCGCAGGACGCCCTCGGCGAGCGCGCCCGCCTCGTCACCCGGATCCTCCTCCAGCACCTCCAGCTCCGCCGTCAGGAACGGACCGGACGCGTCCACGGACACCAGCCGCACCCGGGTCGTCCCGGTCGCCAGCACCTCGAACGTGCCGTCGGCGCGCTCCCGGATCGTCGCCGCGTCCGCCACGCAGCCCACCCCGTGGAAGGCCTTGAGCGGATCGGTTCCGAAGCCCGCGGCCGGGCCCCGCTCGGGCTGGGCCGTCGGGTCCGGCATGCCCGGGGCGCTCGGCGCCACCTCGTAACCGTCGCGGATCGCGACGACGGCGAACCGGCGCGGTTCGTCCTCGGGGGTCTTCAGAAGTTCGCGCATCATGGCGCGATAGCGCTCCTCGAAGACGTTCAGAGGGAGGACGAGTCCCGGGAACAGCGCCGAGTTCAGCGGGAAGAGGGGGAGACGGACGGTGGTCACGGCGCCCCAGCCTAATGGTCGAAGACGTGACCGTGTCCGCGGTGCCCGCCCGAGGACCCCGGCGATGTCGGTGACAGCCCGGCCGCAGCGGTGCGCACGGCACCCGTTCCACGCTCTGTCAGCCAACAGCCGCCGCGGGCGCCCCCGCGCCTGCGGCAGCCGCGTCGGCCCTTCGGGTAGGCGGCCCTCGCTCACCCTTGCCGGAGTAGTCGCGTCGCCCTTCGGGCGACCGTCTCCGCCCGCCCCGGCCGCAACAGCCGTGTTGGTCCTTCGGGCAGCCGCCCTCCGCTCACCCCGGCCGCAGCAGCCGCGTCGGCCTTCGGACGACCGTCTCCGCTCGCCCCGGCCTTTGGACGGCCGTCTCCGCTCATCCCGGCCGCGAGCAGTCGTGTCGGTCCTTCGGGCAGCTGCCCTCGCTCGCCCCTGCCTCAGTAGCCGTGTCGGCCCTCGCTCACCCTCGCCGCAGCAGTCTCGTGGCCCCCGCCGCGATCGTCGTCGCCAGGATCCAGCCCAGCAGGATCATCGCCGCGGCCAGCCACAGCCAGCCGCCGCGCAGTTGCCACTGGCCGACCTGGCCCAGGTCGATCACCGGCAGCAGCAGGTCCAGCGTGAACAGGGCGGGGCTCCAGGTCGGGTGGCCGCCCGGGTTCACCGGTGGGTGGCCGGCGTGCGCGAAGGCCAGGGTGCCCGCCGCCCACAGCACCGCCATCCACACCGCGGCCCGGCCCGGCCGGTAGCCGTAGGCCACCGTCCAGTCCTGCGCGTACCCCCAGAGTTTGGCGGCCAGCGGCAGCGTCTCGCGGCGCCGGCGCTGCTTGGCGAGCAGCACCTCGCGCGCGTCCTCGTCCTCGCCGGCCGCGCGCAGCACCGCCGCCAGCCGCTCGTACGGCTCCGGGTTGTACTCGGCGGTGGCCGCCGCCACCCAGTCCAGCCGCCGGGTCAGCGGGAACGGGCCCTGCGGCACCAGGTTCTCGTACGCGAAACCGCCCATGTGCAGGTTGCCTGTTTCCGGCCAACTGCCCGCGTGGTCCACGAGGTTGACGACCCGGGCGCCGGACAGCACGACCTTGCCGCGCGGCGGCCTGTCCCCGAGGAAGCGCAGCTCCGGTGCCTGGACGCGGCGAAGGGACAGCTCCTGGTCGTCACTGAGGGCGAACCGGGCCCGCTCCATGTCGACGGCGTCCCCGAACCGCCCGTCGTCCAGCCGCAGTCCGCCCCGGCACTCGAACCGCTGGATCCGCGTCCCGCGCGCGGGCGTGGTCCCGCTCAGCATGGGGCTGCCCACACCGGCCGGGGTCAGGTACAGGGTGCGCTCCACGGTCAGCTGGGGGGCGTTCAGCGCGAGCCGGGCGTAGGGGTTGGACAGTCGGGCGCCGCGCAGGCTCAGCGATACCCCGACCTTGGCGCTGCGCAGGCTCAGCTCGCCGTGCGACTCCAGCAGCTCCGCCTGGAGGTCCTGGCCGACGGTCATGCCGTCCGCGGCGATCGAGCGGCCGCTGCGGTCCCGGTACACGACCGCCTGGTTGAGCAGCAGATCCGTGCCGATGTGCGCGTCGGTGAGCCGTACCCCGTTCTGGAAGCGGCAGCGCGGCAGATGCAGGTCGCCCTCGGTGTGCACCCGGGCCGCCTCCAGGCGCGGCACCGCGCAGTCCACCAGGCGCAGGGTCGTGAAGCGGGCCTCCGGCAGCAGGACCTCGTCGTCGAAGCGGCAGCCGCGCAGCTCCACGTACGGGGTGACCGTGCCGCCCGCCAGGTCCAGCGCGCCGGTGATCCGCACGCCGATCAGCTTCAGGGAGGGCACCCGGCCCGCGAGCGCAGGCGGGCCGTCCAGCAGCAGCCAGCAGACGATGCGCGCCCGCACGCTCCGCTCGGGCCCCCAGGGATGCCCGCCGTGCGGATCGTCCACGACCGCGTCCCCGGTGCTCAGGTCGTACACGCTGCCGTCGCGGAAGGCCTGCCACATGCCCGCCTCGGCCGCGGTCAGGTCCTCCGGCAGGTCCCCGGCGTGCAGGCCGGTCCCCTCGGTCACCCCGGTTCCCTCTTTCTCGACTACTCGCGGGTCACACCTCTCGTACAGGCCGTTGATGCCCGCTGAGTGACACCCGCAACACAAGACGTGAAGGGGATCTTCCGGGTTCCGGCCAGTGTCTGTAGCGGTCGTTGTCCCACGTTCTGTATCAGCCATTGATACGCGCCGACGACCCCCGGCGCCGGTCTGAGAGAATTGGGACTGTGATCTCCCGAATCGATCTGCGCGGCGACGCCCTCCCCGAGGGTCCCGCCCTGCGCGACCTGCTGCCCCGAGCCGACTTCGACGTCTCGGCCGCCCTGGAGAAGGTGCGTCCGATCTGCGAGGCCGTGCATCATCGTGGCGACGCGGCGCTGATCGACTTCGCCGAGAAGTTCGACGGAGTACGGCTGGAATCGGTCCGTGTCCCGGCCCAGGCGCTCATCGACGCGCTGGAGGCCCTCGACCCCGCCGTGCGCGCGGCCCTGGAGGAGTCCATCCGCCGGGCCCGCCTGGTCCACCGCGAGCAGCGCCGCAGCACGCACACCACCCAGGTGGTGCCGGGCGGCTCCGTGACCGAGAAGTGGGTGCCGGTCGAGCGCGTCGGGCTGTACGCGCCCGGTGGCCGCTCGGTGTACCCGTCGTCCGTGATCATGAACGTCGTACCGGCCCAGGAGGCCGGGGTCGAGTCCATCGCGCTCGCCTCACCGGCGCAGGCCGAGTTCGGCGGACTGCCGCACCCGACGATCCTCGCCGCGTGCGCGCTGCTCGGCGTGGACGAGGTGTACGCGGCCGGCGGCGCCACCGCCGTCGCGATGTTCGCCTACGGCACCGAATCCTGCCCGCCCGCGAACATGGTCACCGGCCCCGGCAACATCTGGGTCGCCGCCGCCAAGCGCTACTTCACCGGCAAGATCGGCATCGACGCCGAGGCCGGGCCCACCGAGA
Organism: Streptomyces sp. NPDC002520; assembly: GCF_053595235.1. Lineage (NCBI taxonomy): Bacteria > Bacillati > Actinomycetota > Actinomycetes > Kitasatosporales > Streptomycetaceae > Streptomyces > Streptomyces sp. NPDC002520. Next base: position 117,071 of record NZ_JBSFXG010000009.1, read on the forward strand.
TCGCGGTCCTCGCGGACGACACCGCGGACCCGGTGCACGTGGCCTCCGACCTGATCAGCCAGGCCGAGCACGACCCGCTCGCGGCGGCCGTCCTGGTCACCGACTCGGCCGAGCTGGCCGACGCGGTGGAGAAGGAGCTGGAGCCGCAGATCGCGGCCTCCAAGCACATCGAGGACCGGATCCGCCCGGCGCTGGCGGGCAAGCAGTCCGCGATCGTCCTCGTGGACGGCCTCGAGGAGGGCCTCCGGGTCGTCGACGCGTACGGCGCCGAGCACCTGGAGATCCAGACCGCCGACGCCGCCGCGATCGCCGACCGCGTGAAGAACGCGGGCGCGATCTTCATCGGCCCCTGGGCGCCCGTGTCGCTGGGCGACTACGCGGCCGGGTCCAACCACGTCCTGCCCACCGGCGGCTGCGCCTGCCACTCCTCCGGCCTGTCCGTGCAGTCCTTCCTGCGCGGCATCCACATCGTCGACTACACGCAGGACGCGCTGGCCGACGTCGCGCACCACGTGGTCACGCTGGCGGAGGCGGAGGACCTGCCCGCGCACGGCGCGGCGATCAAGGCGAGGTTCGGGTGGAAGGTACCGACGAGCAAGTGAGCTTCGGAATCGACGATCTCCCCGTACGGGACGAGCTGCGCGGCAAGTCCCCCTACGGCGCGCCCCAGTTGGACGTCCCCGTACGGCTGAACACGAACGAGAACCCGTACCCGCTGCCCGAGCCGCTCGTCGAGCGGATCGCGGAGCGGGTGCGCGAGGCCGCCCGGAACCTGAACCGCTACCCCGACCGGGACGCGGTCCAGCTGCGCACCGAGCTGGCCACGTACCTGACGAGGACCGGGAAGTACCCGCTCGGCATCGAGAACGTGTGGGCCGCCAACGGCTCCAACGAGGTCATCCAGCAGCTGCTGCAGACCTTCGGCGGACCGGGCCGCAGCGCCCTCGGCTTCGAGCCGTCGTACTCGATGCACGCGCTCATCGCGCGCGGCACCGGCACCGCCTGGATCTCGGGCCCGCGCACCGAGGACTTCGACATCGACCTCGGCGCGGCCGAGCGGGCCATCGCCGAGCACCGCCCGGACGTCGTCTTCATCACCACCCCCAACAACCCCACCGGCAACGCGGTACCGCCCGAGACGGTCCTCGCGCTGTACGACGCGGCCCAGGCGGCCAGGCCGTCGATGGTGGTGGTGGACGAGGCGTACATCGAGTTCAGCCACGGCGACTCGCTGCTGCCGCTGCTGGAGGGCCGGCCGCACCTCGTGATCTCCCGGACCATGTCGAAGGCGTTCGGCGCGGCCGGCCTGCGCCTCGGCTACCTCGCCGCGCACCCCGCGGTCGTGGACGCCGTACAGCTCGTCCGGCTGCCCTACCACCTCTCGGCGATCACCCAGGCGACCGCCCTGGCCGCCCTGGAGCACACCGACACGCTGCTCGGCTACGTCGAGCAGTTGAAGGCCGAAAGGGACCGGCTGGTCGCCGAGCTGCGCGCGATCGGCTACGACGTCGTCGAGTCCGACGCGAACTTCGTACAGTTCGGCCGGTTCGAGAACGCCCACGAGGCCTGGCGGAAGATCCTCGACCAGGGCGTCCTGGTCCGGGACAACGGCGTACCGGGGTGGCTGCGGGTGTCCGCCGGAACCCCCGACGAGAACGACGCGTTCCTGGACGCGGTACGGGAACTGAAGAAGGAGCTGGCGGTATGAACCGCGTTGGACGCGTGGAGCGGACCACGAAGGAGACGTCCGTCCTGGTCGAGATCGACCTCGACGGCACCGGGCGGACCGACATCGCCACCGGCGTCGGCTTCTACGACCACATGCTCGACCAGCTCGGCCGGCACGGGCTGTTCGACCTGACGGTCAAGACCGACGGCGACCTGCACATCGACTCGCACCACACGATCGAGGACACCGCCCTCGCCCTCGGCGCCGCCTTCAAGCAGGCGCTCGGCGACAAGGTGGGCATCTACCGCTTCGGCAACTGCACGGTCCCGCTGGACGAGTCCCTCGCCCAGGTCACCGTCGACCTCTCCGGCCGCCCCTACCTCGTGCACACCGAGCCCGAGAACATGGCGCCGATGATCGGCGAGTACGACACCACCATGACCCGGCACATCCTGGAGTCCTTCGTGGCCCAGGCCCAGATCGCGCTGCACGTGCACGTGCCCTACGGGCGCAACGCACACCACATCGTGGAGTGCCAGTTCAAGGCCCTCGCGCGCGCTCTGCGCTACGCCAGCGAGCGCGACCCGCGCGCGGCCGGCATCCTCCCGTCGACGAAGGGCGCGCTGTAACCCCATGAACGGTCTGTCCACCATCCTGATCGTCGTCGGTCTCTTCCTCGTCGGCGGAATCGTCTCCTTCGTCAAGCAGAAGATGCCCGCGAGCCTCATCGCCGTGCTGTCCATCGGCGCGGCCATGTGCCTCGTCGCCGGGATCATGCGGCTGGAGGTGTGGAATTGAGCAACCCGAAGAAGGTCGTGGTCTTCGACTACGGCTTCGGCAACGTCCGCTCCGCCGAGCGCGCCCTCGCGCGCGTGGGCGCCGATGTCGAGATCACCCGTGACTTCGACAAGGCGATGAACGCCGACGGCCTGCTGGTACCGGGCGTCGGCGCGTTCGCCGCCTGCATGCGGGGGCTGCGCGACGCCCGCGGCGACTGGGTCGTCGACCGCAGGCTCTCCGGCGGCCGGCCCGTGATGGGCATCTGCGTCGGCATGCAGATCCTGTTCGCGCGCGGCATCGAACACGGCGTGGAGACCGAGGGCCTGGACCAGTGGCCCGGCACGGTCGGACCGCTCGAGGCCGAGGTCGTCCCGCACATGGGCTGGAACACCGTGGACGCCCCCGCGGACTCGGAGCTGTTCGCCGGACTCGCCCCCGACGCCCGGTTCTACTTCGTACACTCGTACGCCGTCCGGGACTGGACCCTCGAGACGTTCAACCCGGCCATGCACCCGCCCACGGTGACCTGGTCGACGTACGGCACGCCCTTCGTGGCCGCCGTGGAGAACGGCGCCCTGTGGGCCACCCAGTTCCACCCCGAGAAGTCCGGCGACGCCGGAGCCCAGCTCCTCACCAACTGGATCGGAACCCTCTAGACCATGGCCAAGCTCGAACTGCTCCCCGCCGTCGACGTCCGTGACGGCCAGGCCGTTCGCCTCGTGCACGGCGAGTCCGGCACCGAGACCTCCTACGGCTCCCCGCTGGAGGCCGCCCTCGCCTGGCAGCGCGCGGGTGCCGAATGGCTGCACCTGGTCGATCTGGACGCCGCCTTCGGTACCGGTGACAACCGGGCGCTGATCTCCGAGGTGACCGGGGCGATGGACATCAAGGTGGAGCTGTCCGGCGGCATCCGCGACGACGACACCCTCGCCGCCGCCCTCGCCACCGGCTGCACCCGGGTGAACCTCGGCACCGCCGCCCTGGAGAGCCCGGAGTGGGTCGCCAAGGTCATCGCCGAGCACGGCGACAAGATCGCGGTCGGCCTGGACGTGCGCGGTACCACCCTGCGCGGCCGCGGCTGGACCCGTGACGGTGGCGACCTCTACGAGACGCTGGCGCGCCTCAACAAGGAGGGCTGCGCCCGCTACGTCGTCACCGACATCGCCAAGGACGGCACCCTCCAGGGCCCCAACCTGGAGCTGCTGAAGAACGTGTGCGCCGCCACCGACCGTCCGGTCGTGGCCTCCGGCGGCGTGTCGTCGCTGGACGACCTGCGCGCCATCGCCGACCTGGTACCCCTCGGTGTCGAGGGCTCCATCGTCGGGAAGGCCCTCTACGCGAAGGCGTTCACCCTGGAAGAGGCCTTGGAGGCTACGTCGTGAAAATGGGTGCAGTGTCATGACGTCCGAAGCCGTACGGCGCGTGCAGAGCAAAAACCCCTGGGAAGAGAGTTTCGGGTTCGCTCGCGCCGTGGCGGCGGGTGACCGTGTGCTGGTGGGCGGCACGTCCTCCTTCAAGGGGCGCGTGCTGTACGGGGAGGGCGATCCCTACGAACAGGCCAAGGTGGCCTTCACCAGCGCGCTGGAGGCGATCGCCGAGTTCGGGCTCGGTCCCGAATCGGTGCTCCGGACCCGGATGTACCTCACCCATCTGCGGGACGTGGACGAAGCGGGCCGCGCGCACAAGGAACTGTTCGACTCCGTGCGCCCGGTCTCGACCCTGCTGGTCGTGGAGGGCTTCGTCGACCCGCGCATCCTGGTCGAAGTAGAAGTAGAAGCATTCAGAGGCTGAAAGCCTTTAAGGAGCCGTGGATTCATGACCCTGGCGGTCCGAGTCATTCCCTGCCTGGACGTGGACAACGGCCGGGTCGTCAAGGGCGTCAACTTCCAGAACCTGCGCGACGCGGGCGACCCCGTCGAGATGGCGAAGGTGTACGACGCCGAGGGCGCCGACGAGCTGACGTTCCTGGACATCACCGCGTCCTCGGGCAACCGGGAGACGACGTACGACGTGGTGCGCCGCACCGCGGAGCAGGTGTTCATCCCGCTGACGGTCGGCGGCGGCGTCCGCACGGCCGAGGACGTGGACAAGCTGCTGCGGGCCGGCGCCGACAAGGTGGGCGTGAACACGGCCGCGATCGCCCGCCCCGACCTGATCCGGGAGATCGCCGAGCGCTTCGGCCGGCAGGTCCTGGTGCTGTCCGTGGACGCCCGGCGCACCGAGGCCGGGTCCTTCGAGGTCACCACGCACGGTGGCCGCCGCGGGACCGGCATCGACGCCGTCGAGTGGGCGCACCGGGCCGCCGAACTGGGCGCCGGGGAGATCCTGCTCAACTCCATGGACGCCGACGGCACCAAGGACGGCTACGACCTGGAGATGATCGCGGCCGTTCGCAAGCACGTGACCGTCCCGGTGATCGCGTCCGGCGGCGCGGGCAAGCTGGCCGACTTCCCGCCGGCCGTCGCCGCGGGCGCGGACGCGGTGCTGGCCGCCTCCGTCTTCCACTTCGGTGACCTGCGGATCGGCGAGGTCAAGCAGACCCTGCGGGAGGCGGGCCACCCGGTGCGCTGACGCCGCGCTGAGCTCGGGCACCGAGGACAGCGCCGACGCGGCCGGCACGCGCGGCGCCACCGCCTGGGGCGACCTCGCGGCCGGACTGCGCTACATCCGCGGCCACCGTGTCCTCGGCCCGCTGATGCTCGCCACCGCCCTCGGCGACTTCGGCTTCGTCGGCCCGCTGGGCGTCGGCCTCACCCTGCTCGCCGACCACCGCGGCTGGGGCGCCTCCGGCATGGGCTGGGTGCTCGCCGGGTTCGGGACCGGCGCGGGCGCCGCCTCGCTGCTGCTGGCCGTCCGGGGGCGGCTCCCGCACGCGGCACTGGTCGCCGGCGGCACGATCCTCGCCGGCTCCGTCGCCATCGGCGCGTTCGCCTACGTCCCGACCCTCACCGGGGCCGTCGGCGTCTCCCTGGCCGTCGGCCTGCTCGCCGGGCTCAGCGGCGCGATGTGCGGGGCCCTGCTGCAGACCCACGTCGACCCCGCCTGTCTCGGCCGCGTCACCGCCGTCGCCGGCCTGGTCAGCCTCGGTCTCGCCCCGCTCAGCATGCCGTTCGCCGCCGCCGCGATCGGCGCCTGGGGACTGCGCCCGGTGTTCGTGGTCAGCGCCGCCGTCTGCGGGCTCGGCGGCGTCGTCACCCTGTGCTTCCCGGACCTGCGCCGGGCCGAACTCCCCGCCTGACCCACCGGGCCGGGCGGCACGATCACCCCGGCGCTCACCCCAGCGGCTGGGTCAGCTGCACCAGATTGCCGACCGAGTCGTCGAACACCGCCGCGAGCACCGGCCCCTGCTCCTGCGGCGGATGCGTGAACCGCACCCCGAGGCCGCGCAGACGCTCGTACTCCGCCCGCAGGTCGTCCACCGAGAAGACGATGCACGGGATCCCGGCCGCGTACAGGGCCGTGCGGTACGGCTCCGCGACCGGCCCCTGACCGGGCTCCAGCAGCAGCTGGAGATCCCGCTGGGCCCCGTGCGGAGCGCCCACCGTGACGAACGGCGTGCCACCGCCGAGATCCATGTCCAGCCGGGTCTCGAAGCCCAGGACCCGCGTGTAGAAGGCGTGCGCCTTCGCCACGTCGTCCACGTACACGCTGGTCATCGCGACCTTGATCATGCCGGGACCTCAGAGTCCCAGTTCCTTGGAGTCGTGCAGCTTCGTGATCGCGTCCGCGTCGCCCTCGAGCTGCACGTCGGCCGTGTCCTGCCGGCCGAACGCGAACATCAGCAGCTCCGCCGGCTCCCCGGTCGCCGTGACCACCGGAGTGCCCCGGTGCGCCACCGCCGTCTGGCCGTCCGGGCGGCGCAGCACCAGCCCGGTCGGCGCGCCCCGGCCCATCACGCGGGCCATCCGGTCCAGACGCGACCACAGGGCGTCCTGGAAGACCGGGTCCAGCTCGCGCGGGCTCCAGTCCGGTTGTGCGCGGCGCACGTCCTCGGTGTGGACGTAGAACTCGACCGTGTTCGACGCCTCGTCCACCTGCTTCAGCGCGAACGGCGAGAACCGCGGCGGACCCGTCCGGATCAACTGGAGCAGCTCCTCGTACGGCTTCGCCGTGAACTCGGCCATCACCCGGTCCAGGCGCGGGGCGAGCTGTTTGACGAGGAGGCCCCCGGCCGCGTCCGGGCGCCGCTCGCGCACCACGACATGGGCGGCCAGGTCCCGGGTCGTCCAGCCCTCGCACAGCGTCGGGGCTTCGGGACCCATGGTCTCCAAGAGGTCGGCGAGCAACAGCCGTTCACGCTTGGCGAAGGTCGACATGGGATCAGCCTACGACCATACAGGCCGTCCTCCCACCCGCCGCCCGACCGCCACCCCTCGACGAGGCTCCCCCAGAGGGGCCCCGTCGCGCCGCAGTGCCCATTCGATGGACACCCACCGTCACGCCCCCCGCCACGCGGCACAATGGCATCCATGACCAGTACGTCCGGCAGCCCCCGCCCCACCAGCCTCGATCCCGACATCGCCGCCCGCCTCAAGCGCAGCGCCGACGGGCTCGTTCCCGCCATCGCCCAGCAGTACGACACCGGCGAGGTGCTGATGCTCGGCTGGATGGACGACGAGGCGCTGCACCGCACCCTGACCACCGGCCGCTGCACGTACTGGTCCCGCAGCCGGCAGGAGTACTGGGTCAAGGGCGACACCTCGGGCCACTACCAGTGGGTCAGGTCGGTCGCGCTGGACTGCGACGCCGACACCCTGCTGGTCAGGGTGGACCAGGTGGGTGCCGCCTGCCACACCGGCGCCCGCACCTGCTTCGACGCCGACGTCCTGCTGAAGGACGAAGTCTCCGGCACGTCGGCCCAGGATCAGTAAGGTCTGCCGCCATGGACCTCGAGACCTTCCGCAAGCTCGCCACCGACCGGCGCGTCATCCCGGTCACCCGAAAGCTCCTCGCCGACGGCGACACGCCGGTCGCGCTCTACCGCAAGCTCGCCGCCGAACGCACCGGCACCTTCCTGCTGGAATCCGCCGAGAACGGCCGCTCCTGGTCCCGCTACTCCTTCGTCGGTGTCCGGTCCGCCGGGACACTGACGGAGCGCGACGGACAGGCGCACTGGCTCGGCGTCCCACCGGTCGGCGTACCCACGGACGGCGACCCGCTCGCCGTCCTGCGCGCCACCCTCCAGGCCCTGCACACCCCGCACCAGGAGGGTCTGCCGCCCTTCACCGGCGGAATGGTCGGCTACCTCGGCTACGACATCGTCCGCCGCCTGGAGAAGATCGGCCCCGGGGAGCGCGACGACCTGAAGCTGCCCGAGCTGACCATGCTCCTCACCAGCGACCTCGCGGTCATGGACCACTGGGAGGGCTCCGTCCTGCTGATCGCCAACGCGATCAACCACAACGACCTGGACACCGGCGTCGACGAGGCGTACGCCGACGCCGTGGCCCGCCTGGACGCCATGGAGGCCGACCTGGCCCTGCCGGTCGCCCAGCCCCCGGCCGTCCTGCCGCCCTCCGAACTGCCCGAGTACACCGCGCTGTGGGGCGGCCCCGACTTCCAGGAGGCCGTCGAGGACGTCAAGGAGCGCATCCGCGCGGGCGAGGCCTTCCAGGTCGTACCCTCCCAGCGCTTCGAGACCGGGTGCACCGCGAGCGCCCTGGACGTCTACCGGGTCCTGCGGGCCACCAACCCGTCCCCGTACATGTACCTGTTCCGCTTCGACGGGTTCGACGTCGTCGGTTCCTCCCCCGAGGCACTGGTGAAGGTCGAGGACGGGCGCGCGATGGTCCACCCCATCGCCGGCACCCGGCACCGCGGCGCCACCCCGCAGGAGGACCAGGCCCTCGCCGAGGAACTGCTCGCCGACCCCAAGGAGCGCGCCGAGCACCTCATGCTCGTCGACCTCGGCCGCAACGACCTCGGCCGGGTCTGCGAGCCCGGCTCGGTGGAGGTCGTCGACTTCATGTCGGTCGAGCGCTACTCGCACGTCATGCACATCGTCTCCACGGTCACCGGCCAGGTGGCCGACGGCCGTACCGCCTTCGACGTGCTCACCGCGTGCTTCCCGGCGGGCACCCTCTCCGGCGCCCCCAAGCCCCGCGCCATGCAGATCATCGACGAACTCGAACCGTCCCGGCGCGGCCTGTACGGCGGCTGCGTCGGCTATCTCGACTTCGCCGGCGACTCCGACACCGCCATCGCCATCCGTACGGCCCTGCTGCGCGACGGCACCGCCTACGTGCAGGCCGGCGCGGGCATCGTCGCCGACTCCGACCCGGTCGCCGAGGACCAGGAGTGCCGCAACAAGGCGGCGGCCGTGCTGCGGGCGGTGCACACGGCCAACCGGCTGGGACGGTAGGGCGCTTCTCATAGGAACCCCGGGTGACGCTTCGCCCGGGGTTCGGGCGATAGTGGAGTACGTGACTGCCCTACCTCACCCCCGATCCGAAGCCGCCGCACCCACCCGGTCCGGTCGGCGGAGCCTCGCCATGGCCCTGCTGTTCGGCGCCCTCGGCGCGGCCGTGACGCTGCTCGCGACCCGGCAGCGCTGGTCCGAGGGCACCGCGACGGTGGCCGGGGGCGCGTTCCCGCTGACCGCCAAGGGCAGCGACGTCACCGGTGTGCCCGCCGCCCTCGCCATAGTGGGCCTCGCCGCACTGGTCGCCGTGTTCGCCGTCCGCCGGGCCGGCCGACTGGCCGTGGCCGGGCTCCTCACGCTCTCCGGCGCCGGCATCGTCGCCGCCGCCCTCGCCGGCGCCTCGGACAGCTCCGCGCTGGACGACAAGGCCGCCGAGGCCACCGGCGACACCGCCGCGACGGTCGCCGCCCTCACCCACACCGGCTGGCCGTACGTCGCGGCCGCCGGCGGTGTCCTGATCCTGCTCGCCGGGCTGCTCGCGCTGCGCTACGGCAGCCTGTGGCCGGCCATGTCGGGCCGCTACGAGCGCGGTGCCGGCCGCCCGCGGGCCAAGGCCCGCCCGGTCGACCCCGAGCGCCCCGAGGAGATCTGGAAGGCCCTGGACCGCGGTGAGGACCCCACCGGCGCCTGAGCCTCGGGCGCCCCGCCGCGCCGTCGCCCGATGTGGCGAACCAGACGCCACCCCAGCGTCCGGCACGCGTGCGCGTACGGGACAATGGAGGACGAGCGTCCGGCTCGGAAAGTGACGGACCGGCCCGGAAACGTACGACACGTACGACGCGTACTACGACACGTCCACAGCAACGAGGAGCAAGTCATGGCGGGCAGCAGCCACGGTCACACCCCGGCCGCCTGGACCGGCGTCACCATCGCCTTCATCGGTTTCTGCGTCGCGGGTGCCTTCATGGTGATGGCCCAGCCGCTCGGTTTCTGGGCCGGAATGGTGATCGTGGTCCTCGGTGGCGTCGTCGGCGTCATCATGCGCGGCATGGGCCTCGGCCAGCCGAAGCAGGCGCAGGCCGTCGTGACCCAGGCCCCCGCGGCGACCCGCGAGCCGGTCGGCGCCGAGAGCTGACGTCCGGCACGCCCCCGAGGGGCGGCCCCGCGCACCGGGAAGGTGCCGGGCCGCCCCTCGCGTGTTTCCGGGCGACGGGGCGCGGAGGATCCGGGCGGGGATCCACGCGCGTACGGCCGTACCGGCGGGCAGAATACGAGCGTGACTGCCGACAGCGGGACCACCCCGCGCACCTTTCCGCCCGCCGGACCGGTGGCGGCCCCGCCCGAGCCTCCCCCGCTCTCGGCTCCGCTCGTCGAGCGGGTGGATCCCCTTTGGCGCCGGCTCGCCGTGCCGGGCGGCATCCTCGCGGCCGTGGCCGGCGCCTTCGCGTACGTCGGTGCCGTCGATCCGAACCAGCCAGGCCACTACCCGGTGTGCCCGCTGTACCGGTTCACCGGGCTGTACTGCCCCGGCTGCGGCGGGCTGCGCAGCGCCCACGCCTTCATCCACGGCGACCTGCTCGGCGCCCTGCGGGACAACGCCGCGGGCGTGGCCGCCTACCTGGCCTTCGCCGTGGTGTGGACCGTCTGGGTGGTCCGCGCGGTACGCGGCCGGCCGATGCGGATCGGGCTCGGACCGGTCCCGATGGGGGTCGTCGGCGCGTTGCTGCTGGTCTTCAGCGTTGTCCGGAACCTGCCGTTCGGTGGCTGGCTGCATCCTTGATCGAACCGGGAACGTCCAGGTAATGGGACCGGCCCGCACTGGATGCGAAGCCTTGGCCCTCCTGCGGATACCATCGCAGTGACCATGGGTTTTCGAACCCGGCACGAACCACCGTCTGGAAGGGGGCCGCTCGCGTGAGTGTGCTCGACGAGATCATCGACGGGGTCCGGGCCGACCTCGCGGAGCGGCAGGCACGCGTCAGCCTCGACGAGCTCAAGGAGCGCGCGGCCAAGGCTCCCGCCGCCAAGGACGGCGTCGCGGCCCTCAAGGGCGACGGCGTCAAGGTGATCTGCGAGGTCAAGCGCTCCAGCCCCTCCAAGGGCGCGCTGGCCGCGATCGCCGACCCGGCGGCACTTGCCGCGGACTACGAGGCGGGCGGCGCCGCCGTCATCTCCGTCCTCACCGAACAGCGCCGGTTCGGCGGCTCGCTCGCCGACCTCGAGGCCGTCCGCGCCCGCGTGGACATCCCGGTGCTGCGCAAGGACTTCATCGTCACGTCGTACCAGCTGTGGGAGGCCCGCGCGTACGGCGCCGACCTCGCGCTGCTGATCGTGGCCGCCCTGGAGCAGCCGGCCCTGGAGTCGCTGATCGAGCGTGCCGTCTCCATCGGTCTCACCCCGCTCGTCGAGGTCCACGACGAGGACGAGGTCGAGCGCGCCGTGGACGCCGGCGCCAAGATCATCGGTGTCAACGCGCGCAACCTGAAGACCCTGGAGGTCGACCGCGGCACCTTCGAGCGGGTCGCCCCGGAGATCCCCGACCACCTTGTGAAGGTCGCCGAGTCCGGTGTGCGCGGGCCGCACGACCTGATCGCCTACGCCAACGCGGGCGCCGACGCGGTCCTGGTCGGCGAGTCCCTCGTCACCGGACGCGACCCCAAGGCGGCCGTCGCCGACCTGGTCGCGGCGGGCGAGCACCCCGCACTGCGGCACGGCCGCGGCTGATCATTCGCTAAGCTGGACGGCGATGAACGTTCCGATCACCCTGGCGACGCGGGATCCCTATGCCCGCCTCGCCCGCGGCTGCCGGCCCCGTGGCTGTCGTGCCCCCGCGCGGCGGGTGCACGGGCGGCGGGTCCGCTATGTGATCGGTGACGAACCCGGCCAGGTGAACGGCATGCGATGGCGCCATGATGCGCGCGTGTCACCTGCGGTGAGCTGAACCGTCTCTCCCTGCGAACTCCGGTTGCCTTTGTGGCCTTTTGGTGCACGATGGGGGCACAGCCGGTCCGCCACCGCCGGACTCCGACGTCATGATCGAGTGCCCCCCACGGCGCACCGATCAGGACCGGCGGACCTCGATGGCACCGGTGTCCGTGAGATCTTCGCCCGTTCCCGCCGACCGCGCGGGCGGGCAGGTGGGACAGCACGCCCGAGCACAGCGCGCACGCCAAGCACGTACCCCAAGTCCAGCAACCCGGGGCCAAGCCCCTGCGAGGTATCCGCATGCCCAGCCAGTTCTTCATCCCCGACCCCGAGGGTCAAGTCCCCAGCGCCGAGGGCTACTTCGGCGACTTCGGCGGCAAGTTCATCCCGGAGGCGCTCGTCGCCGCCGTGGACGAGGTCGCCGTCGAGTACGACAAGGCGAAGCACGACCCCGAGTTCGCCCGCGAGCTCGACGACCTGCTCGTCAACTACACCGGCCGGCCCAGCGCCCTCACCGAGGTGTCGCGGTTCGCCGAACACGCCGGTGGCGCTCGGGTGTTCCTCAAGCGCGAGGACCTCAACCACACCGGATCCCACAAGATCAACAACGTGCTCGGGCAGGCCCTGCTCACCAAGCGCATGGGCAAGACCCGCGTCATCGCGGAGACCGGCGCCGGCCAGCACGGCGTCGCCACCGCCACCGCCTGCGCCCTGTTCGGCCTCGACTGCACCATCTACATGGGCGAGATCGACACCCAGCGCCAGGCCCTCAACGTGGCCCGCATGCGCATGCTCGGCGCCGAGGTCGTCGCGGTGAAGTCCGGCAGCCGCACCCTCAAGGACGCCATCAACGAGGCCTTCCGCGACTGGGTCGCCAACGTCGACCGCACCCACTACCTGTTCGGCACGGTCGCAGGCCCGCACCCCTTCCCCGCGATGGTCCGCGACTTCCACCGCGTCATCGGCGTGGAGGCCCGCCGCCAGCTCCTCGAGCGCGCCGGCCGGCTCCCCGACGCCGCGATCGCCTGCGTCGGCGGCGGCTCCAACGCCATCGGCCTCTTCCACGCCTTCATCCCCGACGCGGACGTCCGCCTGATCGGCTGCGAGCCGGCCGGGCACGGCGTGGAGACCGGCGAGCACGCGGCCACCCTGACCGCGGGCGAGCCCGGCATCCTGCACGGCTCCCGCTCCTACGTCCTGCAGGACGAGGAGGGCCAGATCACCGAGCCGTACTCGATCTCGGCCGGCCTCGACTACCCGGGCATCGGCCCCGAGCACTCCTACCTCAAGGACAGCGGCCGCGCCGAGTACCGTGCGGTCACCGACGACGCCGCCATGCAGGCGCTGCGCCTGCTGTCGCGCACCGAGGGCATCATCCCGGCCATCGAGAGCGCGCACGCCCTGGCCGGTGCCCTGGAGGTCGGCAAGGAGCTGGGCAAGGACGGCCTGATCGTCGTCAACCTCTCCGGCCGCGGCGACAAGGACATGGACACCGCCGCCCGCTACTTCGGTCTCTACGACACGGCCGCCGACGCCGAGGTGGCCGCCAACGAAGCCGACACCGCCGAGATCGAGGGGGACGCCAAGTGAGCGGGAACATTCAGCTGCTGTCCGACACCCTCGCCGCCGCCAAGGCGGAGGGCCGGGCCGCGCTCATCGCCTACCTCCCGGCCGGGTTCCCGACCGTGGACGGCGGCATCGAGGCGATCAAGGCCGTCTTCGACGGCGGTGCCGACATCGTCGAGGTGGGCCTGCCGCACAGCGACCCCGTCCTCGACGGCCCCGTGATCCAGACCGCGGACGACATCGCCCTGCGCGGCGGAGTCAAGATCGCGGACGTCATGCGCACCGTCCGCGAGGCGCACGAGGCCACCGGCAAGCCGGTCCTCGTGATGACGTACTGGAACCCCATCGACCGCTACGGCGTGGAGCGCTTCACCGCCGAACTGGCCGACGCGGGCGGCGCGGGCTGCATCCTGCCCGACCTGCCGGTCCAGGAGTCCGCCCTGTGGCGGGAGCACGCCGAGAAGCACGGACTCGGCACGGTCTTCGTCGTCGCCCCCAGCAGCAAGGACGAGCGGCTCGCCCGGATCACCGCGGCCGGCAGCGGCTTCGTCTACGCCGCCTCGCTGATGGGTGTCACCGGCACCCGCGAGTCCGTCGGCGCGCAGGCCCAGGACCTGGTGGAGCGCACCCGCGCCACCGGCACCGGCCTGCCCGTCTGCGTCGGCCTCGGCGTCTCCGACGCGACCCAGGCCGCCGAGGTCGCCGGCTTCGCCGACGGCGTCATCGTCGGCTCGGCGTTCGTGAAGCGGATGCTGGACGCCGCCGACCACGCAACCGGGATCGAGCAGGTCCGCGCCCTCGCCGGGGACCTCGCGAAGGGTGTCCGCCGACAGGCGTAACCCCTCCGACGTACCGTCACCATCTGCTCACCGACCGTCACTTTTCCCTGGCAGGGCATGTGGTCACTCGAACGGGTGGACCTCCGGCCGGGGAGGCGCGCAGCGCCTCCCCGGTTCGTTCTGGGGGTGTGAGCGAGAAGAACCGTGACGGAAAGCGCACCGCCCGGGAGCGGCTGGCGGCGGAGCGCGAGAAACAGAAGTCCGCGGACAAGCGACGACGCGCGCTGATCGTGGGCGGTGGTGTCGTCTGCGTCCTCGGGCTCGCGGCGGTGATCGGCGTGATCGCCGCCAACGCGGGCAAGGACAAGGGCAAGAACAACGAGGGCCCGGTCGTGGCACCCTCGGGCGCGCAGGGCAAGGACAGCCTCGCGATCCCGGTCGGCAAGGACGGCGCCAAGGCGACGCTCACGGTCTGGGAGGACTTCCGCTGCCCGGCCTGCCAGAACTTCGAGACGCGGTACCGCCCGGTGCTCCACGAACTGGTCGACTCCGGCAAGCTCCGCATCGAATACCACCTGGTCCGGCTGATCGACGGCAACCTCGGCGGCACCGGCTCGCTGCGCGCGGCCAACGCGGCGGCCTGCGCCCAGAGCGCCGGAAAGTTCCGCGACTACCACGACGTGCTCTACGAGAACCAGCCGTCGGAGCTCGACGACGCCTTCGCCAACGACGCGAAGCTGATCGAGCTGGCCGGCAAGGTGAAGGGTCTGGACACCCCGGCGTTCCAGAAGTGCGTCAAGGGCGGCACCCACTACAGCTGGGTGAACAAGTCCCACCAGGCCTTCAAGGCCGGTCAATTCCACGGGACGCCCACGGTGCTGTTCGGCGGCAAGAACATCTACCAGGACCAGACGCTGACGCCGGACAAGCTCAAGCAGATGGTGGAGGCCGCCCAAGGGTGAGCGGGATTCTCACCCGCCCGTTATGGACCCGTAGCCGGGCTGCCCGCCGTCCTCGGTGCCCGGCACGGTAGCGTCGACCTTGCCATGGAACTTGCCTACATTCCCAGCCCGTCGCACGGGGTCTGGAACCTCGGTCCCATTCCGCTGCGCGCCTACGCGTTCTGCATCATCGCCGGCGTCTTCATTGCCGTCTGGCTCGGCAACAAGCGCTGGATCGCCCGCGGCGGGCGGTCCGGCACGGTCGCCGACATCGCGGTCTGGGCGGTGCCCTTCGGCCTCGTCGGCGGCCGCCTCTATCACGTGATCACGGACTACGAGCTGTACTTCAGCGAGGGCCGTGACTGGGTGAACGCCTTCAAGGTGTGGGAGGGCGGCCTGGGCATCTGGGGCGCGATCGCCCTGGGCGCCGTGGGCGCGTGGATCGGCTGTCGGCGCCGGGGCATCCCGCTGCCCGCGTACGCCGACGCCATCGCCCCGGGCATCGCCTTCGCGCAGGCCATCGGCCGCTGGGGCAACTGGTTCAACCAGGAGCTGTACGGGCGCGAGACGCATCTTCCGTGGGCGCTGCACATCACCTCCTCCGAGGGCGGCCGGGTGCCGGGCTACTACCACCCGACCTTCCTCTACGAGTCCCTGTGGTGCATCGGCGTCGCCCTCCTGGTCATCTGGGCCGACCGCCGCTTCACCCTCGGCCACGGGCGGGCCTTCGCCCTGTACGTCGCCGCGTACTGCGTGGGCCGTGGCTGGATCGAGTACATGCGCGTCGACGACGCCCACCACATCCTCGGCCTGCGCCTCAACGACTGGACCGCGCTGATCGTCTTCCTGCTGGCGGTCGTCTACATCGTGATCTCCGCGAAGAAGCGCCCGGGCCGCGAGGCCGTGGTGGAACCGGCGGCCGTCTCCGAGAGTGCCTCCGGCGACGAGGCGGCGGAGACCGAGGCCGACGACGCGGCCAAGGGCGAGGACACGGCCGAGGACAAGGGCGTGGACATGGACAAGCCCAAGGCCGAGCCGGAGCCGGATCCCGGCCCCGAGCCCGCATCGGACTCCGCGGCGGAGCCGAAGGACGAGACCGAGTCGGCGACCAAGAAGAGCTGACACCTGCCGTACGACACAGAGGGCGCCCGGAATTCCTCCGGGCGCCCTCCGCGCATGTGAGCCCGGGAGCGGAGGCGAGTTCGCGGTCGCCCCTCTCCTGGTCGTCTCACCCCCTCCGGGTCAGGGAGAGGGTTCGCTGGGCCATCGTCACCACCGCCGCGTCGATGAAGCGGCCGTCGGGGAGGGCCTGGGCGCCTTCGTTGGTGGCGGCGGCCTTGATGATGGTTTCGGCGTGCTCGATCTCGGAGGAGGTGGGGAGGTAGGCCCGCTCGATCACCGGGAGCTGGCGGGGGTGGATCGCCGCGCGGCCGAGGAAGCCCAGGGTGCGGCCGCGGGCGCAGGAGGTGGCCAGGCCGTCCAGGTCGCGGATGTCGGGGTGGACGGACTGGGACGGTGGAGCGAGGCCGGCCGCGCGGGCGGCGACGACCACGCGGGAGCGGGACCAGTCGAGACCGGCGTCGGCCCGTACGCCCAGGTCGGCGCGGAGGTCGGCCTCGCCGAGGGAGACGCCCCGCAGGGACGGGTGGGCCGAGGCGATGGCATAGGCGCGTTCGATGCCGAGGGCCGACTCCAGCAGGGCGTAGAGGGGGAGGGGAGTGGCCGTGGCCACGTGTCGTACCTGGTCGGGGGAGGCCACTTTGGGCAGTCGCAGCCCGGACAGGCCGGGCAGCCGTGCGAGGCGGGCCAGGTCCGCTGCCGCCCAGTCGGTGTCGAGGGAGTTCACGCGGACGTGGACCGGGACCGGCTGAGGGTCGGCGAGGAGCTCCGCGGTGGCCTCGCGGGCGTACTCCTTGCGGTCGGGGGCGACCGCGTCCTCCAGGTCGATCACCACCACGTCCGCGCCCGCGACCAGCGCCTTGGCCACCACGTGCGGGCGATCGCCCGGGACGTAGAGCCAGGTCAGCGGCAACGGCGTCACAGGGCACCCTCCTCGCGCAGGGCGTCCAGCTCGGCCGGCGTGAGACCCAGCTCCGTGAGCACCGCCTCCGTGTCGGCACCGTGCGGCCGGCCCGCCCAGCGGATCGCGCCGGGCGTCGCGGAGAGGCGGAAGAGGACGTTCTGCATCCGCAGAGGGCCCAGCTCGGGGTCGTCGACCGTGGTGACCGAGTCCAGGGCCTGGTACTGAGGATCCTCCAGCACGTCCCGCACGTCCTGGACCGGGGCCACCGCCGCCTCCGCCTTGTCGAAGGCCGCGAGGACCTCGTCCCGGGTCCGGGCCCCGACCCAGGCGCCGACCGCCGCGTCCAGCACATCGGCGTGCGCGGCACGCTCCGCGCCCGTGGCGAACCACGGCTCCTCGATCAGCTCCGGCCGCCCCACCAGCCGCATCACCCGCTCGGCCACCGACTGCGCGGACGTGGAGACGGCGACCCACTGGCCGTCGGCGGTGCGGTAAGTGTTGCGCGGGGCGTTGTTCGCGGACCGGTTGCCGGTGCGCTCCTGGACGTAGCCGAGCTGGTCGTACCAGGTGGGCTGGGGGCCGATGACCGCCAGGATCGGCTCGATGATCGCCATGTCCACGACCTGGCCCTCGCCGGTCCGCTCCCGGGCGGCCAGGGCTGTCAGCACGGCGTACGCCGTCGCCAGCGCCGCGATCGAGTCCGCCAGCCCGAACGGCGGAAGCGTAGGAGGCGAGTCCGGTTCGCCGGTGAGGGCCGCGAAGCCGCTCATCGCCTCGGCGAGGGTGCCGAATCCGGGCCGGTGGGCGTACGGGCCGAACTGGCCGAAGGCCGTGACCCGGGCGAGGATCAGCCGTGGGTTGGCGGCGGACAGCTCCGCCCAGCCAAGGTCCCACTTCTCCAGCGTGCCGGGCCGGAAGTTCTCGATCACCACGTCGGCGGAGGCGGCGAGCCGCAGCAGCGTGGCACGGCCACCCGGCTTGGACAGGTCGAGGGTGACCGTGCGCTTGTTGCGGCCGAGCACCTTCCACCACAGGCCGACCCCGTGCTTGGCCGGACCGTGTCCCCGGGACGGGTCGGGGCGGCCCGGATGCTCCACCTTGATCACCTCGGCGCCGAAGTCGCCGAGCTGCGTGGCGGCCAGGGGGCCGGCGAAGAGGGTGGCCAGGTCCAGGACCCGCAGACCGTCGAGGGGCTGGGGGCGTGGGGCGTTCACAGGGGGACTCACGGACGTGTTCATGCGGTGTACTGCGCCTCGATCTCCGGGCGGTACGGCATCGACACCGACGCGCCTTCCCGCTGTACGGACAGCGCCGCCGCCGCGGCGGCCCAGGACAGTGCCTCCCGTACCGGCTTCTCCTCGGCGAGGGCGACCGCGAGCGCGCCCACGAAGGTGTCGCCCGCGCCCGTCGAGTCCACCGCCGTCACCTGGGGCGCGGGCACCAACAGCGGCTCGGAGGTGCCCCGGGACCGGTACAGGCTGCCGGCCGCGCCCAGGGTGACGACGACCTCCGGCACCACGTCCAGCAGCGCGCCGGCCGCCTCGCGCGGGTCGGTGCGGCCGGTGAGCGTGACCGCCTCGTACTCGTTGGCCACCAACAGCTCGGTCGCTTCGAAGAGTTCGGGCGGCAACGGCTGGGCCGGGGAGGGCGTGAGCACCGTACGGACACCCTGCCGGCGGGCGGCCTCGGCGCCCGCGACGACCGCGGCCATCGGGATCTCCAGTTGCAGCAGCAGGGCGTCGGCGGAGGCGATCACCCCCTCGTCACCGGGGGAGAGGTGGTCGACGGTGCCGTTCGCGCCCGGGACGACGACGATCGCGTTGCCGCCCTCGTCGTCCACCACGATGTGCGCGGTGCCGGACGGGCCCTCGACCGTGCGCAGGGAGTCGGTGTCCACACCGGAGTGTTCGAGGGTGTCGCGCAGCCGGACCCCGTACGCGTCGTTGCCGACCGCGCCGATCATCGACACCGTGGCGCCGGCGCGGGCGGCGGCGATCGCCTGGTTCGCGCCCTTGCCGCCGGGGATCGTACGGAACTCCCGCCCCGTCACGGTCTCGCCGCGCTGCGGAGCCTTGCTGACATAGGTGACGAGGTCCATGTTCGTGCTGCCGAGGACGGCGATATGGGTCATGGGCGGGTCGCCTCCAGGTGGGTGAGGTGGGCGAGGGTGTCGAAGCCGGTGCCGTCGAAGTCGGCGACGGTGGTGGCGAGCCGGTTCTTCAGCGGGGCCGACCAGCGCTCGGGCAGCGCGTCGGGAGTGCCGGTGAGGAGGCCGACGACGCTGCCGGCGGTCGCGCCGTTGGAATCGGTGTCCCAGCCGCCGGACACCGCACGGCAGACGGAGCCGGAGAAGTCGCCGTCGGCGTGTGCGAGAGCGGCCGTGATCAGGGCGGTGTTGGGGACGGCGTGCACCCAGTGGTGGGTGGGGCCGTGAACGGCGTGCAGCGCGTTCACGACGTCGTCGAAGTCCGCGTGCTCCTCGGCCAGTCGCAGGGCGTGGCCGACGGCCCGCGCCAGCCGGGAGCGGGCCGGGACCACGGTACGGCCGGTGCGCAGGCAGGCGTGGACGTCCTGGGTGCCGGTGGCCGCGGCGGCGATGACGGCGGCCGTGAACATCGCCGCGTAGACGCCGTTGGCGGTGTGGGTGAGGGTCGCGTCGCGGTACGCCTGTTCGGCGGCGGCCGCCGGGTCGCCCGGGTTGGTCCAGCCGTGGACGTCGGCGCGGATCAGGGCGCCGATCCATTCCCGGAACGGGTTGCGGTGGCGGGCGGTGTGCGGGGGTTCGATGCCGCACAGGAGGTTGCGGTGGGCGATGCGTTCGGCGGTGAAGGTGCGGCCGGGCGGGAGTTCGTCGAGCCAGAGCCGGGCCACGTCGGCGGTGGTGAAGGTCCTGCCGTGCCGCCTGAGGAGGAGGAGATTGAGAAGGGGGTAGTTGAGGTCGTCGTCCTCGGGCATGCCGTCGATGTTCTCGGCCAGGGAGGTGGTGGCCGAGCGGCGGTTCCAGGGGTACCGGGCGAGGAGGTCGTCGGGCACGCCTCGGGCGGTGAACCAGGTGGTGAGGGGCCAGTTGCCGGTGGCACGGGCGAGGGCCCGGATGCCGTCGAGGGGGAGCTTCTCGACCGGTTTGCCGAGGAGGCAGCCGACGGCCCGGCCGAGCCAGGCGGCTTCGAAGGCGAGCGGGGACGGCCGGGTGCGGGCGCGTGCGCCGGGCCAGTCCGGACAGGCGGCCTTGATCCGCGTCAGGTCGGTCGGCTCGTCCTCGGCCAGCGTGCTGGGCAGATCGGCCAGTTCGTCCAGGAGGTCCTCGGCCAGGAGGCGCAGGTAGCGCGATGCCCGGCCCGGGGAGGCGCCCGCGCGTTCCGGGGCGCCCAGGCCGCCGGCGGCACGCCAGCGGGCCTCGATCCTCGAGGGTTCGCGGCCGTCCAGACGCGCCTGGCGGAGTTCATGGCCGAGCAGGTCCTCGGGCTGGACCCAGGTCAGTCGGAGCATACGACGCCTCCCAGGGCGCCGAAGGCCCGTTCGTGGGCGCGGCGTCGCCGCACGTCGAGCGCGAAGATCTCGCGGCCGACCGCGGCCAGTTCGCGGGCCGGCGCCCACAGGTCCAGACGGCTCGCCTCGGCCACCGTCTTCGACCAGTCCTCGGGGACCGGTGAGCCGAGGGCGCCCGCGAGGGCGCCGGACATCGTGGCGATCGAGTCGCAGTCGCGGCCGTAGTTGACCGAGCCGAGGACCGCGCGGCGGAAGTCGCCGCCGGAGACCAGCAACATGCCCAGGGCGACGGGGAGTTCCTCGATGGAGTGCAGACGGGAGGGGCGGCGGGCGCCGAGCGAGGGGGCGCGGTAGTCGGGGCCGACCGTGTCGTACGGGGCCACCGCCTCCCGCAGGGGGACCAGGGCCGACTCGAAGTCGCCATGGCCGCGCGCCACTTCGCAGACCTTCTCGACCGCCTCGCGGGTGCCGTCCTTGGCCAGCGACAGGCAGGCCGTCACCACCGAGTCCGGGGTCGCGCCCGGCGCGGCGGCGGCGGCGACGGCCGCGGCGAAGACTCCGGCGGCCTCACGGCCGTACGACGACTGGTGCGCGCCCGCGATGTCCAGCGCCTCGGCGTACGCGGCGGCCGGGTTCGCGGCGTTGACCAGGCCGACGGGAGCCATGTACATCGCCGCGCCGCAGTTGACGATGTTGCCGACGCCCGCTTCCCGGGGATCCACATGACCGTAGGCGAGCCGCGCCACCAGCCACTTCTCGGCGAGGAAGATCCGCTGCAGCGGCAGGGCCTCGGCCTCCAGCTCGGGGATCCAGCGCGGGACGGTCATCAGGTCCGGGACCAGGTGGTCCGCGACGGCGTACGCGTCGAGGTGGTCGCGGACCCGGGCGTAGACCCGGACCAGCGCGTGGGTCATCAAGGTGTCGTCGGTGACGTGGCCGTCGCCCTTGTGGTACGGGGCGATGGGGCGGGCCGTGCGCCAGTCGTCACCGTGCCAGGGGCCGACGACTCCGTGGACGCGGCCGCCGTGGCGGTCGGCGATCTGCTCGGGGGAGTAGCCCTCGACGGGACCGCCGAGGGCGTCGCCGACGGCGGCTCCGACCAGGGCACCGGTGATCCGGTCGTCGAGACCGATCGGGGACGATTCGCCGCTTTCTTCTCCAGTGGGCGTCATGCCCCGAATCATCCTCCTGGTCGGGTCCGTTGCGCGGCTTCCAGGAGCCCGGCGAGTTCCACCAGATCGGTGCCGGTGAGACGGGGCAGCGCGCAGCCGGAGAGGGTGCGGCAGGCGTCCCGCCAGGTGGCCGGGACGGACGCGCCGCCGCCCAGCGCGCCGGTGAGCGCGCCGGCGAGGGCGGGTGCGGAGTCGGCGACCCGGGACAGACAGGCGGCGGCGGGTACCGCCTCGGCGATGCGGCCGCGGGCGGCGGCGGTCAGGGCGAGGGCGACGGGGACCGTCTCGGCGGCGGCGATGCCGTAGCTGTAGACGTGGTCCACGATCTGGTGCTCGAGAAGGGGGACGAGCGCGAAGGCGGTGCCGGTGTCCTCGGCCAGGACGAGCGCGTGGCGGGTGTTGCGGCCGATCTCCGTCTGCGCGGGGAGTTCGGCGAGGGCCGCCGCCACGCAGTCGTCCGTGTCGGAGCCGGCCAGGGCCAGCGCGAGCGCCGCCGCCATCGCGCGGGCGCCGTGCACGCCGTCGCCGTCCTGGGTGTAGCGGGCGTCGAACTCGGCGAGGTCGGCGGCGCGGCGGGGGTCGCCGGGATGGGCCACCGCGAGGACGCAGGCGCGGACGCAGGCCGCGTCGTCGAAGTAGTGCGGGTTGTCGTGGCCGGTGGCGGGCGGGCGCAGGCCGGCGGCGAGGTTGCCGAGCCCGGCGCGGACGGAGATGCGGGCGCGCAGCGGGAGGACGGCGGACTCGATCTCGGGGGCGCGGTCCGCCGCGGCCGCGACCTCGGAGGCCACGGCGGTCCAGGTGAGGTCGATGGCGGCGCGCATACGGCGGTCCCGGCCGAGGTCGCCGAGCGCGTCCTCGTCGCCGGCCCGCAGGACCGCTTCCGCCGCGAAGGCCGCCCACTCGGCGTCGTCGGAGGGGCCGAGGCGGAGGGGCTCGGGAGGCTGGTTGAGCGCGATCGGCACGGGGAGGGTGGTGGTCGCGTTCTGCTCGGCGAAGGTGTCCAGCTCGCGGGTGAGGCGGCGGGTCCACTCGGGCATGCGGGCCGCCCGGTGGCGAGCGGCGGGCCAGCCCGCGGCATCGCCCGCGGCGAGCCCGAGCAGCAGTCCCTCGATACGACGCATCACAACCGACCCTCACTGTCCTGATGCCCCGGGTTCCCGGCGCCAACCAGGCCGCCGCGCCCCCTGGCCCCCCGGCCCTCCGCCCGCCCGTCATCCGGCTCGGTCCGCTGGAAGGCGGACGGCAGGGGCGTGGCCGGCTCGGCCGGCTCGGAGGCGGACGGGGGCGCCTGGGCGGGCCTGCGGGCGGGTCGTTCGGTGACCGGGACCGGGGAGGCGGGCGTGAGAGGGGAGTCGGTCCCAAGGGGGGTGGGTGGCAGTGGCGAGGTGGGCTCGGCGGCCGGCTCGCCGGGTAGGCGGTCGGCCGGCGGCGGGGGCGTCGGCTCGGCCGGTCGGGAGGGCGGCCGGAGAAGCGCCGGGTGCCGCGCCGTCTCCTGCCCGGACGGTCCGACCGCCTCCAGCGCCGCGCCGGCCTCCACCGCCTCCGCCGCCGCAATCGGAACTGTCGCCTCCCGCGGCCCACCGGCCCCGGCCACCTCTGCGGCAGCACGTGCCCCGATCGCCGCCGGCGCCCCACGCGCTCCCTCCAGTTCGAGATCCCGTACGGCGATCGGCAGGGAATCCGGCATCACCAGCCCCTCCCCCCACTTGCCCCCCTCCTCCGGTACCAGCAGCTCCGCCACGTCCAGGACGTGATGGCCGGCCATCGACGGCAGGCAGCGTCCGCGCGCCGGGCCGATGGCGGCGGCCCAGTGGGCGGGGATGGCGGAGATGCCCTGGGTGGCGCCGGCCAGGGCGCCCGCGACGGCCGCCGTGGTGTCGGCGTCGCGGCCCATGTTGACCGCGGTGAGGACGGCGTCGCGGAAGTCGCCGTCGGCCGCCGCGTACGCGCCGAAGGCGAGGGCGACGGCCTCGGGAGCCAGGTCGGTCCAGGGGTAGCCGCCGATGACCACGGCGGAGCGGACCGCGCGTTCGCCCCGGTGGGCCACGGCGACGGCGCGGCGCAGGGAGCGGGCCGTCCAGGAGTCCTCGGGGACGGCGGCGAGGGCGGCGGCGACGACCACGGGCGGGGACGCCCCCGCCATCGCCGCGGCGACGCCGGCCGCGACCGCCTGGCCGCCGTAGATGCCCTCGCCCTCGTGGCTGACCGAGCCGTCGACGGCCACCAGGCGGGCGGCCTCGGCCGGGCGTCCGGCGGCGAAGACCCCGAAGGGCGCCGCCCGCATCGCCAGGCCGTCGCTCCAGGCGTGCCGGTGCTGGGCGGAGATGGGGGCGGCGAGGCCCCGCCGGAGGTTCTCCAGCGTGCCGCGCTCGCTGAAGCCCGCGCCGCGGAAGGGGCCCTCCGCCCGGTCGGCGATCCACTCGTGCCAGGCCGCCTCGACATGCGCGGGGGTGAGGGCCGAGCCGTGCCGGGCCAGCAGCAGCCCGGAGAAGATCGCGTACTCGGTGTCGTCCGTGCCCGACGGGCGCTCGCTCACGTACCCGGTGATGCGGCCCCAGCGGGCGCGGATCTCGGAGGGCCGGAGGTTCTCCGCGGGCGCCCCGAGCGCGTCGCCGACGGCCAGGCCGAGCAGTGCGCCGCGCGCCCGCTCCCGCAGTCCGGCCGAGTCCCCGGGCGCCGGTGCCGACGCCGGGGGAGTGCACGCGATCGATGCCATGGACGCCTCTCCTTCAGCGAGGGCCGCGAGGCCCTGTGCGCGCGAGGCCCTTTGCGGATGTCTCCCACACAAGCGCCGCACACCTTCCTCCGGTGGCCCAGCGTCACCCGCTCGGCATCTGAGCAGCTGTCGGCACGGATGAGCAAAGAAGGTAAAGCCGCAGGTTAGCTCAGCCTTTCCTTGCTGGCACGAGCGACGCGATGGACGTACATTCGGTGTAGTCGAAAAGTAGAACGCGTCCAAAGTTAGCTTTGGCTAAGCTTCCTGGAGATCCCGCATGGCCATCATCGAAACCGAGGCGGCGCTGCACGCGGCGCACCGCGACAACCACACCCACCGGGATGTCAACGGCGGCTGGCTGCGCCCCGCCGTCTTCGGTGCCATGGACGGCCTGGTCTCCAACCTCGCCCTGATGACGGGTGTCGCCGGCGGTTCCGTCGGCCAGCAGACCATTGTGATCACCGGGCTCGCGGGTCTCGCGGCCGGTGCCTTCTCCATGGCGGCCGGTGAGTACACCTCCGTCGCCTCGCAGCGCGAACTCGTCGAGGCCGAACTCGACGTCGAGCGCCGTGAACTGCGCAAGCACCCCCAGGACGAGGAGGACGAGCTGGCGGCGCTCTACGCGGCCCGCGGGGTCGAGCCCGCGCTGGCCCGTGAGGTCGCCCGGCAGCTGTCCAGGGATCCCGAGCAGGCGCTGGAGATCCACGCCCGCGAGGAGCTGGGCATCGACCCCGGTGACCTGCCGTCGCCGCTGGTCGCGGCCGTGTCGTCGTTCGGGTCCTTCGCGCTGGGCGCCCTGCTGCCCGTCCTGCCGTACCTGCTGGGCGCGACCGTCCTGTGGCCGGCCGTCCTCCTCGCGCTCGCCGGGCTCTTCGGCTGCGGTGCGGTGGTGGCCAAGGTGACCGCGCGGACCTGGTGGTACAGCGGACTGAGGCAGCTCGCGCTCGGCGGTGCGGCGGCCGGTGTGACGTTCGCCCTGGGCAGCCTGTTCGGAACCGCCGTAGGATGACGCGAGTGGATCTTATGCGTCGGGCCGCATGAGTCGCCGTTACTCGCTGGTTTCGAATACGTAATCATCGGGCATGAGCCGTAAGCGCTGTGGGCAACGACGCCTGTGGTGCACGCACGGGACGGGCGAAGGCGCCCCTCCCGCCCCCCTCTCGGGCCGACCGGCACTGATCTGATCGATCTCGTCCGGTTCGGTCCCCCTCATACTTCCGGCCGCCGAACGCGGCGCCCTGCCGTGACCCCACGGCACCCGCCGTCACCCGTACGGCGTCCGCATGCTGGAACGGAGTATCCGGTTCCCGGGAAACGATCCATCATGTAATCTGCGTGAAATTTTGTAGCTCCGCAGAGGGCCAACGTCGTCCCTCGGCACCTGAACTTGCCACTTGACGACGACGGGAGAGCCGATGCGTTCGACGCGCCAGCCGTCCCAGCATTCCACGAATGGCCGAAACTGGTCCTTCATGGATGCTCGCCCTGCCGCGCAGGGTATGTACGACCCCCGCAACGAGCGCGACGCCTGTGGCGTCGGCTTCGTGGCCACCCTCACCGGTGAGGCGAGCCATGCGCTGGTCGAGCAGGCGCTGACTGTTCTGCGCAATCTCGAGCACCGCGGCGCCACCGGTTCCGAGCCGGACTCCGGCGACGGCGCGGGAATCCTCTCCCAGGTGCCCGACGCCTTCTTCCGGGAGGTGGCCGGATTCGACCTTCCCGCAGCGGGCTCGTATGCCGTAGGCATCGCCTTCCTGCCGGAGGAGGAGACCCAGGACGCCGTCTCGCGGATCGAGACGATCGCCGCCGAGGAGGGCCTCACGGTCCTCGGCTGGCGCGAGGTCCCGGTCGCCCCCGAACTGCTCGGCGCCACCGCCCGCTCCACCATGCCGGCCTTCCGGCAGATCTTCGTGAACGACGGCGTCAGCGAGGGCATCGCGCTGGACCGCAAGGCGTTCGCGCTGCGCAAGCGCGCCGAGCGTGAGGCCGGGGTCTACTTCCCGTCCCTGTCCGCCCGCACGATCGTCTACAAGGGCATGCTGACCACCGGCCAGCTGGAGCCCTTCTTCCCGGACCTGTCCGACCGCCGCTTCGCCTCCGCGATCGCGCTCGTCCACTCGCGCTTCTCCACGAACACCTTCCCGTCGTGGCCGCTCGCGCACCCCTACCGCTTCGTCGCGCACAACGGTGAGATCAACACCGTCAAGGGCAACCGCAACTGGATGCGCGCCCGCGAGTCCCAGCTGGTGTCCGAGCTGTTCGGCGAGCGCAACCTCGACCGGATCTTCCCGATCTGCACCCCGGACGCCTCCGACTCCGCGTCCTTCGACGAGGTCCTCGAACTCCTCCACCTGGGCGGCCGTTCGCTGCCGCACTCCGTGCTGATGATGATCCCGGAGGCGTGGGAGAACCACGACGCCATGGACCCGGCCCGGCGTGCCTTCTACGAGTTCCACTCCACGATGATGGAACCCTGGGACGGCCCCGCCTGCGTCACCTTCACCGACGGCACCCAGGTCGGCGCCGTCCTCGACCGCAACGGTCTGCGCCCCGGCCGCTACTGGGTCACCGACGACGGCCTCGTCGTCCTCGGCTCCGAGGTCGGCGTCCTGGACATCGACCCGGCCAAGGTCGTCCGCAAGGGCCGGCTCCAGCCCGGCAAGATGTTCCTCGTCGACACCGCCGAGCACCGCATCATCGAGGACGACGAGATCAAGGCGGCCCTCGCCGCCGAGCAGCCGTACGGCGAGTGGGTGGAGGCCGGCGAGATCGAGCTGGGCGACCTGCCCGAGCGCGAGCACATCGTCCACACCCACGCCTCGGTCACCCGCCGCCAGCAGACCTTCGGCTACACCGAGGAGGAGCTGCGCGTCCTGGTCGCGCCGATGGCCAAGGCCGGCGCCGAGCCGATCGGCTCCATGGGCACCGACTCGCCGATCGCCGCGCTGTCCGAGCGCCCGCGGCTGCTCTTCGACTACTTCACGCAGCTGTTCGCGCAGGTCACCAACCCGCCGCTGGACGCGATCCGCGAGGAGCTGGTCACCTCCCTGCGCAGCTCGCTCGGCCCGCAGGGCAACCTGCTCGACCCGACCGCCGCCTCCTGCCGGTCCGTCGTGCTGCCCTTCCCGGTGATCGACAACGACGAGCTGGCCAAGCTCATCCACATCAACGCCGACGGCGACATGCCCGGCTTCAAGGCCGCGACCCTCTCCGGCCTGTACCGGGTCGGCGGCGGCGGTGACGCGCTCGCCGCCCGTATCGACGAGATCTGCGCCGAGGCCGACGCGGCCATCGACAACGGCGCCCGCCTGATCGTCCTCTCGGACCGCCACTCGGACGCCGAGCACGCGCCGATCCCCTCGCTGCTGCTCACCGCGGCCGTCCACCACCACCTCATCCGCACCAAGCAGCGCACCCACGTGGGCCTGCTGGTCGAGGCCGGAGACGTCCGCGAGGTCCACCACGTCGCCCTGCTCATCGGCTTCGGCGCCGCCGCCGTCAACCCGTACCTGGCGATGGAGTCCGTCGAGGACCTGGTCCGCGCGGGCACCTTCCTGTCGGACATCGAGCCCGAGAAGGCCATCCGCAACCTGATCCACGCCCTCGGCAAGGGCGTCCTGAAGGTCATGTCCAAGATGGGCATCTCGACCGTCGCCTCCTACCGCGGCGCCCAGGTCTTCGAGGCCGTCGGCCTGGACGACACCTTCGTCGAGAAGTACTTCAACGGCACCGCCACCAAGATCGGCGGCGTCGGCATCGACGTCATCGCGGCGGAGGTCGCCGCCCGCCACGCCAAGGCCTACCCCGCCTCCGGCATCGCTCCCGCGCACCGCGCGCTGGAGATCGGCGGCGAGTACCAGTGGCGCCGCGAGGGCGAGCCGCACCTGTTCGACCCGGACACGGTCTTCCGCCTCCAGCACTCCACCCGCTCGGGCCGCTACGACATCTTCAAGAAGTACACCGAGCGCGTGAACGAGCAGTCCGAGCGCCTGATGACGCTGCGCGGCCTGTTCGGCTTCTCCTCCGACCGCGAGCCGATCTCCGTCGACGAGGTCGAGCCGGTCAGCGAGATCGTCAAGCGCTTCTCCACCGGCGCCATGTCGTACGGCTCCATCTCCAAGGAGGCGCACGAGACCCTCGCCATCGCCATGAACCAGCTGGGCGGCAAGTCCAACACCGGTGAGGGCGGCGAGGACCCGGACCGCCTGTACGACCCGGCGCGCCGCTCGGCGATCAAGCAGGTCGCCTCCGGCCGCTTCGGTGTCACCTCCGAGTACCTGGTCAACGCGGACGACATCCAGATCAAGATGGCCCAGGGCGCCAAGCCCGGCGAGGGCGGCCAGCTGCCCGGCCACAAGGTCTACCCGTGGGTCGCCAAGACGCGTCACTCGACGCCGGGCGTGGGCCTGATCTCCCCGCCGCCGCACCACGACATCTACTCCATCGAGGACCTGGCGCAGCTGATCCACGACCTCAAGAACGCCAACCCGGCGGCCCGCATCCACGTGAAGCTGGTCTCCGAGGTCGGCGTCGGCACGGTCGCGGCCGGTGTGTCCAAGGCGCACGCGGACGTCGTCCTCATCTCGGGTCACGACGGCGGCACCGGTGCCTCCCCGCTGACCTCCCTCAAGCACGCGGGCGGCCCCTGGGAGCTGGGCCTGGCCGAGACCCAGCAGACCCTGCTGCTCAACGGCCTGCGCGACCGGATCGTCGTCCAGACGGACGGCCAGCTCAAGACCGGCCGCGACGTGGTCATCGCCGCGCTGCTCGGCGCCGAGGAGTTCGGTTTCGCGACCGCTCCGCTCGTCGTCTCCGGCTGCGTGATGATGCGCGTGTGCCACCTGGACACCTGCCCGGTCGGCATCGCCACCCAGAACCCGACCCTGCGCGACCGCTTCACCGGCAAGGCCGAGTACGTGGTGAACTTCTTCAAGTTCATCGCCGAGGAGGTCCGCGAGCTCCTCGCCGAGCTGGGCTTCCGCTCCATCGAGGAGGCCGTCGGCCACGCCGAGGTCCTCGACGTGGCACGCGCCGTCGACCACTGGAAGGCGCAGGGCCTGGACCTGGAGCCGCTGTTCCACGTGCCGTCGCTGCCCGAGGGCGCGGTCCGCCACCAGGTCGTCACCCAGGACCACGGCCTGGAGAAGGCCCTGGACAACGAGCTGATCAAGCTGGCCGCGGACGCGCTCGCCGCCTCCGACACCACCGAGGCCCAGCCGGTGCGCGCCCAGCTCGCCATCCGCAACATCAACCGCACGGTCGGCACCATGCTCGGCCACGAGGTGACGAAGAAGTTCGGCGGCGCGGGCCTGCCCGCCGACACCATCGACATCACCTTCACCGGCTCCGCCGGCCAGTCCTTCGGCGCGTTCCTGCCGCGCGGCGTCACGCTGCGCCTGGAGGGCGACGCCAACGACTACGTCGGCAAGGGCCTCTCCGGCGGCCGGATCGTCGTCCGCCCGGACCGCGCGGCCGACCACCTCGCCGAGTACTCGACCATCGCGGGCAACACCATCGGCTACGGCGCCACCGGCGGCGAGCTGTTCCTGCGCGGCCGCAGCGGTGAGCGGTTCTGCGTGCGAAACTCCGGCGCGCTGGTCGTCTCCGAGGGCGTGGGCGACCACGGCTGCGAGTACATGACCGGCGGACGCGCGGTGGTCCTCGGCCCGACCGGCCGCAACTTCGCGGCGGGCATGTCCGGCGGCATCGCCTACGTCATCGACCTCGACCGCGACAACGTCAACGTCGGCAACGCCGGCTCGGTCGAGGCCCTGGACGAGGCGGACAAGCAGTGGCTGCACGACGTGGTGCGCCGCCACGCCGAGGAGACCGGCTCGACGGTCGCCGAGAAGCTGCTCGCCGACTGGGACGAGGCCGCCCAGCGGTTCAGCAAGATCATCCCCAGCACCTACAAGGCAGTGCTCGCCGCCAAGGACGCCGCCGAGCGAGCCGGTCTCTCCGAGACCGAGATCACCGAGAAGATGATGGAGGCGGCGATCAATGGCTGACCCGAAGGGCTTCCTGAACCACGGCCGCGAGGTCGCCACGTCCCGCCCCGTCGCCGAACGCGTGAGGGACTGGAACGAGGTCTACGTCCCCGGCTCCCTGCTGCCGATCATCAGCAAGCAGGCCAGCCGCTGCATGGACTGCGGCATCCCGTTCTGCCACAACGGCTGCCCGCTGGGGAACCTGATCCCCGAGTGGAACGACTACGCCTACCGCGAGGACTGGGGCGCCGCCTCCGAGCGCCTGCACGCGACCAACAACTTCCCGGAGTTCACCGGTCGCCTCTGCCCGGCCCCCTGCGAGTCGGCGTGCGTGCTCGGCATCAACCAGCAGCCGGTCACCATCAAGAACGTCGAGGTCTCGATCATCGACAAGGCGTGGGAGACCGGGGACGTCGCCCCGCAGATCCCCGAGCGCCTGTCCGGCAAGACGGTCGCCGTCATCGGCTCGGGCCCGGCGGGACTCGCCGCCGCCCAGCAGCTGACCCGGGCCGGCCACACCGTCGCCGTCTACGAGCGCGCGGACCGCGTCGGCGGCCTGCTGCGGTACGGCATCCCCGAGTTCAAGATGGAGAAGCGGCACATCAACCGCCGCATCGAGCAGATGCGCGCGGAGGGCACCCGCTTCCGCACCGGCGTCGAGGTCGGCCGCGACATCAAGGCGACGGACCTGAAGAAGCGGTACGACGCCGTCGTCCTGGCCGTCGGCGCCACCACCGCCCGCGATCTGCCCGTCCCCGGACGGGAGTTGAAGGGCATCTACCAGGCGATGGAGTACCTGCCGCTGGCCAACAAGGTCCAGGAGGGCGACTACGTCACCACGCCGCTGTCCGCCGAGGGCAAGCACGTCGTCGTCATCGGCGGCGGTGACACCGGCGCGGACTGCGTGGGCACCGCCCACCGCCAGGGCGCGGCATCCGTCACCCAGCTGGAGATCATGCCCCGCCCGAACGACGAGCGGCACGTGACCAACCAGCCCTGGCCGACCTTCCCGATCCTCTACAAGGTCACCTCTGCCCACGAGGAGGGCGGCGAGCGGATCTACTCCGCCTCCACCACCCACTTCGAGGGTGACGAGGACGGCAACGTGCAGTGGCTGCACCTCGCCGAGGTCGAGTTCGTCGACGGGAAGCTGACCTCGAAGCCGGGCACCGAGCGCAAGATCCCCGCCCAGCTGGTCACCCTCGCCATGGGCTTCACCGGCACCGACCGGGAGAACGGCCTGGTCGAGCAGTTCGGTCTGGAGCTGGACCAGCGCGGCAACATCGCCCGCGACGCCGACTTCCAGACCAACGTGCCGGGCGTGTTCGTCGCCGGTGACGCCGGCCGCGGCCAGTCCCTCATCGTGTGGGCGATCGCGGAGGGCCGCTCGGCCGCCCGCGGCGTCGACCGCCACCTGACCGGAGCCAGCGACCTGCCGGCCCCGATCCGCCCGACCGACCGCGCGCTCGCGGTCTGACGGCCCCCGAGACCTGAGAAGGCCTCACCGAACGTCCCGTACAACGACGTACGGAACACCCGGCGCCTGCCCGAACCCGTCCCCGACCGGACACTGGGCAGGCGCCGTCGTACGTCCGTCAGACCGCGCCGCCCGTCAGGCCCGACACCTTCACCCAGGCCAGGACCAGCAGCAGTGCGAGCAGGGCGACACAGGTGCCCGCCTGGATGAGGGTGCGGCGGCTGTCCCGGGGTGCGTAGGCGTAGGCCAGCGTCACCACGCCGCCCGCGAGCAGGCCGCCGAGGTGGCCCTGCCAGGAGGTCGCCCAGGCGGAGACGACCAGCCAGAGCAGCAGGCCCGCCATGTAGCGGTTGACGGCCCGCATGTCGTAGCCGAGCCGGCGGGCCATGACCCAATAGGCGGCGCCCAGACCGAAGATGGCACCGGACGCGCCGACCGTGAAGGACGTGGGGGCGAGCAGCAGCACCAGCACCGAGCCGCCCAGCGCCGACAGCAGATACAGCGCGAGATAGCGGACCCGGCCCAGCTGCGCCTCGACCACCCGGCCGACGTTCCACAGCGCGAGCATGTTGAACAGGATGTGCGTGAGGCCGAAGGTGCCCTCGTCGGGCGTCAGATGCAGGAACGCGCCGGTCAGCAGCCGGTACCACTCGCCGTGCGCGACGCCCTCGGGGAGGTACCCCGCGGGCACGGTGCCGAGCATGGCGAAGCGGTCCTCGACCGAGGGCCGGGCCAACTCGGCGAGATAGGCGAGCACATTGAGCCCGAGGAGCACGTACGTCACCAGCGGCACCGTGCTGATGCGGCCGCCGAACGCGGTGCGCGCCTGCCGTACCGACCGCGCTCCCTCCTTCACGCACTCCACGCACTGATGGCCGACGGAGGCCTCGCGCATGCAGGACGGGCAGATGTAGCGGTCGCAGCGGGTGCAGCGGACATGGGACTCCACCTGCGGATGACGGAAGCAGGTGGTGAGAACGGAATCGGCGGCCACGGCCGGCTCCTCGGAGGGGAGAAGGGGACGGAAAGAGCCGGTGGGGTCGGCAGCGCACAAAATAGCGAACAGATGTGACGGGAGCGACAGCTGGGGCTGTTGATCACATAGGCTCGGCGCTCCGGACAGCCGAGGGGGGACCATGGCCGCGATCAGCCTCAGCAAGGTGGCGGAGACCGCGCCCGCGCTCGTCGGCGCCTACAGGTCGGCCGGGGTGTCGCTCACCAAGCACGGCCTGGACGACCTGCGCGCCGCCGTCTACCTGGTCGTCGACCACTCCGGCTCCATGAAGCCGTACTACAAGGACGGCAGCGTGCAGGCGCTCGCCGACCGGGTGCTCGGCCTGTCCGCGCACCTCGACGACGACGGCCGGGTACCGGTGGTGTTCTTCTCCACGGACATCGACGCGGTCACCGACATCGCCCTCACCGGCCACGAGGGCCGCATCGAGCGCATCGCCGCCGGGCTCGGGCACATGGGGAAGACCAGCTACCACCTGGCGATGGACGCCGTCATCGACCACTACCTCGACAGCGGCGCCACCGCCCCCGCCCTCGTCGTCTTCCAGACCGACGGCGGCCCGATCAACAAGCTCGCCGCCGAGCGCTACCTGTGCAAGGCGTCCGCTCTCCCGCTGTTCTGGCAGTTCGTCGGCTTCGGCGACCCGGACAGCCGGCAGTTCGAGTTCCTGCGGAAACTGGACGAACTGGCGGTCCCCGGCAAGCGGCTCGTGGACAACGCCGGCTTCTTCCACGCCGGGCAGGACCCGCGGCGCATGTCCGACACGGAGTTGTACGACCGCCTCGTCGGCGAGTTCCCCCACTGGCTGGCGGCCGCACGCGCCGCGGGCATCACAGGGCCGACGTGAGCCGGCGTGAGCCGGCAGAGACCGCCGATGCGGGTGCCCCGGCCTCGCGGGGACAGAATGGGTCCGTGCCGACCAAGAAGAAGCCCCAGGTGACCGCAGCAACCGAACGCCGCGGCGAAATCCTCGGCACCGCCGCCGAGGTGTTCGCCGAGCAGGGCTACAACGCCACCACCGTCCGCAAGATCGCGGACCGTGCCGGGATGCTCGCGGGCAGCCTCTACTACCACTTCGACTCCAAGGAGTCGATGCTGGAGGAGATCCTTCGCACCTTCCTCGACGAGCTGTGGGACGGCTACGACACCGTCCTGGCCGCCTCTCTCGGGCCACGCGAGACGCTGGAGGCCCTCGTCACCGAGTCCTTCCGGGAGATCGACCGGCACCGCGCCGCCGTCGCCATCTACCAGAAGGAGAGCAGGCAGCTCGTCGCGCAGGACCGGTTCGCCTTCCTCGCCGAGTCGCAGCGCCGGTTCGAGAAGGCGTGGCTGTCCACGCTGGAACGCGGGGTCGCCGACGGGGTGTTCCGCGCCGACCTCGACGTCCGGCTGGCCTACCGCTTCGTGCGCGACACCGTGTGGGTCGCCGCGTCCTGGTACCGGCCCGGTGGACAGCACAGCCCGGAGGAGATCGCCCGGCAGTACCTGTCGATGGTGCTGGACGGGATCGCCGTCCACGCATGACGTGATGCGGGCGCCGGACGGCGTGGGTGCGGGCGGGAACGTCACGTGTCGAACGGTTACGTGTCGCAGTCCAGGACGGTGCGGCACAGCCCGCAGCGGGCCCGGACGCGCCCCCGCACCGGGACTCGGACGCGCTGGTGGCAGGTGGGGCAGGGGAAGCTCACGCGGAGGCCGGCGCCGGTGTCGGCGGTGAAGGCGTACGGCGTGCCCGAGGGGGCGCCGGGTGCGTGGCGCCGGTCGTGGGCGTAGCGACGGCGGCCCGCCCAGCCGGCGGCCGTGAGCGGAGGCTGCTGCTCGTCCCGGCGGGCGCGGGCCATGCCCTTCGTGTACGCCGTGTAGGCCTGCGGACTGGTGAACCACACGGACGGATCCTCGTGGAAGAGCAGCGACCGCTTGGCCAGGACGTACCCGAACTCCTCCGGGGTGAGATACCCGAGCTTCTGCGAGGAGGCGCCGTCCTCGCGGTAGGCGTCCAGCAGCAGCCAGCCCGCGCCGAGATACGTCGTCACCGTGTCCGTGAGGATCTCGTTCTCCGCCGTGGTGGGGAAAGCGAGACCGAGGCGGTGCAGGTAGACGTGGGTCACCTCGTGCGCGAGCGCCGCGCCGATGTCCCTGCGATGTGTACGGAAGCGGTCGTTCAGCTCGACGAAGTACTCGGGACCCGCCGTCAGTTCGACGTTCGCCGCGTGCGTCATGTCCCGGAAGCCGACGATCAGCCGGGCGTCCGGCAGCCGGAAGTGCCGCACGATCTCCCGGGCCACGCGCTGCGCGCCCAGATGGAGATCGTCGGTGTCGCAGAAGGCCACGTCCGCGGGGGCCACGCTGGCCGAGAAGGTCTGGACGGTGTCGTACGACAGCCGCCGGTACAGCGCGGTGACGGCGGCCCGCACCGTGTCCAGGTGCGGATAGCCGTGCTCGACCGGTCCGCCGTTCGCCACGTCCGCACCCCCAAAGACGCCGGGAAGTCCCTTTCACTGTATGACTGCCCCGACGCGCCCGGGAGGTCGCGCCGCCCGCCCCGCGCGCGGGATCACGGCGGGCCGAGCAGACGCGGCGCGGGCGCCCCCGGGGCGGTCTCCTGCAGTTCCAGCACCCACACCTCGTTCTCGCCCTCCCGCAGCACGGGACCCGGCACGTACAGGGACCCCTGCGGCCCCACGGACCAGTAGCGGCCCAGGCCGAAGCCGTTGATCCACACGAAGCCCCGGGTCCGTCCCGGCAGTTCGAGCCGCGCGTCCCCGGCCCGGCGCACCGTGACGGTGCCCCGGTACAGTCCCGGCGCACCGTCCGGGGGCAGGGCCCCGAAGGGCACCGACCCCACACCGTCGTCGAACGCGTCCAGGTCCAGGCCACGCGCGCGTACCCCGTGCAGATACTGCCGCTCGTGCAGGACACCCCCCGTGACGCCCTTCGCCTCGCCGGTCCGCGGCCCGTAGTTGACCCGCCCCAGGGACTCCACCCACAGCACCACCCGCGCGGGCCCCGCCACGGACTCCTTCAGCCGGGGCTCCTCCTCGGTGAGCACCCCGGCCCGCTCGCCGTCGACGTACACCACGGCGAGATCCCGCAGCCCGCGCACGGTCAGCGGATACGGCCGGCGCGGCCCCGGCACCCCCACCTCGTAGCGGACGACTCCCCGGGCGACACCAAGCTCCTCGAAGGACGGCGGCACCGGCGTGACGGTCTCCGGGCCGCCGAGCGCCTCCAGCACACCCTCCAAAGGCGCCCATCCGGTCAGGGCCACGTCGGCCGGAGAATCCAACCGGGCGGGCACGGGCGGCGGTTCGGGCAGCGGGTCCGGGTGGTACGCGGCCAGCACCTCACGAAAGCGCCAGAACTTCTCCGTCGGGCGCCCGTACTCGTCCACCGGCGCGTCGTAGTCGTAGGAGGTCACATCCGGCTCCAGCGGACCCTCGTGCAGCTCACCACCCCGGTTCGCGCCCGCCCAGCCCCCGAAACTCGTGCCCCCGTGCGCCATGTACAGGTTCACCGACGCACCGCACTGCAGGATCTCCCGCAGCACCTCTGCAGCCTCCCCGGGATCCCGTACGACAGGCTTGCCGCCCCAGTGGTCGAACCAGCCGCACCAGAACTCCATGCACATGAGCGGACCCGCGGGCCGATGACGGCGCAGCGTCTCGAAGGCCACGCGCGCGTCGGAGCCGAAATTCACCGTGGCGAGCACCCCGGGCAGCGAACCACCGGTGAGCATGTGGTCCTCCGGCCCGTCCGAGGTGAACAGCGGGACCGTGACCCCCGTGGCGCGCAGCAGCTCGGCCAGCCGCTCCAGGTAGTCCGCGTCGGAGCCGTGACTGCCGTACTCGTTCTCGACCTGCACCATGATCACCGGACCGCCGCGGTCGATCTGCCGGGAGACGATCTCGGGCATCAGCCGGTGGAACCAGTCCCGCACCGGCGACAGGAAACGCTCGTCGCCGGTACGCACGCGCGTACCCGCCCCGGCGGTCACCGAGTGCGGCAGACCGCCGTTCTCCCACTCGGCGCAGATGTACGGCCCCGGCCGCACGATCGCCCACATCCCGGCCGCACGGACCGCGTCCAGGAAGCGGCCGACCGCCCGCACGTCCCGCACCAGCCCCGCACGCGGCTCGTGCAGGTTCCACGGCACGTACGTCTCCACACAGTTGAGGCCCATCGCCCGCAGCATCGCCAGCCGGTGTCCCCACTGCGCCTCGTGCACCCGGAAGTAGTGGAGCGCCCCGGACAGCAGCCGCACCGGCCGCCCGTCCAGCAGGAAATCGGATCGCCCCACCGTGAACTCGCTCATGAGCGCAAGCCTCGCCCCCTGGCGGTGATCGACGCCATGGACGAAGATCGGCGCTGCTTGGACAAAAATCAGCAGCCGCCGACCCCGGGAGGAGCACCGATGTACCACACCTGGATGCGGTTCTTCAGTCCCGGCCCCGCCCACCACCGCCTGGGCCTGGTCTGCCTCGGCGTCGGCCTCCAGTACGGCGCCCTGCCCACGGTCGGCCCGCGCACCCTCGACCACCACGTGGCCGTGGTGATCAGCACCGGGAGCGGCTGGTACCGGGGCGCCGACGGCCGCCGCACCACCGTCACCGCCCCCGCGCTGCTGTGGCTCACCCCCGGCGTCCCGCACCACTACGCGCCCGACCCGGACACCGGCTGGGACGAGGGCTTCGTCGACTTCGCCGGGCCCGCCGCCGCGACCTACACCGAACTCGGCTACATCGAGCCCGACCGGCACGTCGTCCCGCTCTCCGACGCCGCCGCGCCCCGCGCCGTCGTCGCCCGCATCGCCCGCGCCGCCCGCCGCGGCAACCCCCTGCTCGAGGTCGAGACCGGCGCCGCCGTCCACGAACTCCTCGTCGCCCTGCGCCGCGCCCGCGCCGACGTCGCCCCCGACGGCGACCAGGTCCTTCAGGCCCTCGCCCGGGACGCCTGCAAGCCGATGAGCGTCGCCGACCACGCGCGCGTGCACGGCATGACCCCCGCCGAACTGCGCGGCGCCGTCCGCCGAGCCGCAGGATGCAGCCCCAAGGACTACCTCCTCGGCATCCGCCTCGGCCGCGCCAAGGAACTCCTGGCCGCCACCGAACTGCCCGTCGCGGCCGTCGCCCGCCGCGTCGGCTACGACGACCCCGCCTACTTCTCCCGCCTGTTCACCCGCCGTGTCGGCCTCGCGCCGATACGTTTCCGCGCCCAGCAGGGCCGCACCGTCCCCGGCGGCTGGAGCGACCGCGTCCCGGACCCGGACGACCCGCCGACGATCGACGGGTGACCGCATGCCGAACACCCGGTGATCAGGACCCGCCGCGCCCCTTAGGGTGGACGGCCATGACCATCAGCAACACCGGTACCGGTGACGTCGACCCCGCGGTCCGCCAGGAGCTGGAGCGGCTGCGCGAGAGCATCGACAACATCGACGCGGCCGTCGTCCACATGCTGGCCGAGCGGTTCAAGGCCACTCAGCAGGTCGGCCGGCTCAAGGCGGTGCACCAGCTCCCGCCCGCCGACCCGGCACGCGAGGCCCGGCAGATCGCCCGGCTGCGCAACCTTGCCGAGAACGCCCGGCTCGATCCCGCGTTCGCCGAGAAATTCCTGAACTTCATCGTCGCCGAGGTGATCCGGCACCACGAGCGCATCGCCGAGGACACCGCCAACGGGCAGCCGACGCCGACCGACTGCCCCTGACCGACCCTGACCGACTGACCCCGACCGACCCCGACCGACCGACCTCGACCGACCGACCCCGACCGACCGACTGACCCCGGACGGCTGACCCCGAACGGGCGGAGAGCGCGCAGCACGGGGCCGACGGGCGGATCGCGGACCGCGGACGGGCGCGGACCCGGCGGGCGGACCGCAGTCCGGCGCGGAGCCGGCGGACGGACTGCGGACGTGCGCGGTCCGCCGGCCGGCGGACCGCACAAGGATGGGGCGGACACGCGGACAGCGGACACGCGGACAGCGGACCGGGCGGGAGCGGATATAAGCCTCATACCGCCCCACCCCTGTGCGCTGTCCGCGCCATCGGGCAGCATGGCCTGCATGTCCGTACTCACGCGCGACGAAGCGCAGCTCCGAGCACAGTTCCTCGACGTCCACCGCTACACGGTCGAACTCGACCTCACCACCGGGGACGAGACCTTCGGCTCCCGCACCGTGATCCGCTTCACGGCACGGTCCGACGGGGACACGTTCGTCGAACTGAAGCCCGCCGAGCTGCGCGCCGTCACGCTCGACGGACGGCCCCTCGACCCCGAGACCCTCCACGAGGGCCGGCTGCCGCTGAAGAACCTCACCGCCGGCGAGCACGAACTCCACGTCGACGCGACCATGACCTACTCGCGCACCGGCGAGGGCATGCACCGCTTCACCGACCCCTCCGACGGCGAGACCTACGTCTACACGCAGATGTTCATGGACGACGTCCAGCGCGTCTTCGCAGCCTTCGACCAGCCCGACCTGAAGGCCGTCTTCGACCTCACCGTCACCGCCCCCGAGAGCTGGACCGTACTCGCCAACGGCATCACCGAACACACCGGCCAGGGCCGCTGGCGAGCCGCCACGACCCCGCTGATCTCCACCTACCTGGTCGCCGTCGCCGCAGGCCCCTTCCACTCCGTGCGCACCGAGCACCGCGGCCTGCCCTTCGGCATCCACTGCCGCCGCTCCCTCGCCCCCCACCTCGACGCCGACGCCGAGGAGATCCTCGACGTCACGCGCGCCTGCTTCGACCGCTACCACGAGAAGTTCGAGGAGCCCTACCCCTTCGACTCCTACGACCAGGCCTTCGTCCCCGAGTTCAACGCGGGCGCCATGGAGAACCCGGGCCTGGTCACCTTCCGCGACGACTTCGTCTTCCGCTCCGCCGTCACCGACACCGAGCGGCAGACCCGCGCCATGGTCATCGCGCACGAGATGGCCCACATGTGGTTCGGCGACCTCGTCACCCTCAAGTGGTTCGACGACATCTGGCTCAACGAGTCCTTCGCCGAGTACATGGGCTACCAGACCACCCTCGAAGCCACCCGCTTCACCGAACCCTGGGTCGAGTTCGGCGTCACCCGCAAGGCCTGGGGCTACGACGCCGACCAGCGCCCCTCCACCCACCCCGTCGCCCCCGAGGACGTCGACGACACCGCCTCCGCGCTGCTCAACTTCGACGGCATCTCCTACGCCAAGGGCGCCTCCGCCCTGCGCCAGCTCGTCACCTGGCTCGGCGAGAAGGACTTCCTCGCCGGCATCAACATCCACTTCAAGCGGCACCGCTTCGCCAACGCCACCCTCGCCGACTTCATCGACTCCCTCGCCGCCGCCACCGAACGCGACGTGCCCGCCTGGGCCGACGCCTGGCTGCGCACCACCGGCGTCGACACACTCACCCCGGTGATCGAGTCCGCCGACGGCGGCCGCACCCTGACCGTCGACCGCGCGGGCAGCCGCCCGCACCGCATCACCGTCGGCCTCTACGACCGCGACCCGGGCGACGAGGGCCGCCTCTGCCTGCGCGAACGCGTCGACCTCGACGTCCCGCAGGACGCCCCGCAGCCCCTCGGCAAGCGCCCCGCACTCGTCCTGCTCAACGACGGCGACCTGACCTACGCCAAGGTCCGCTTCGACACCGAGTCCTTCGAGGCGATCCGCACCGGCCTGTCAGGGCTCCCCGACCCGCTCACCCGCGCGGTCGTCTGGAACGCCCTCAGGGACGCCGTCCGCGACGGCGAAATCCCGCCCGCCGCCTACCTGGAGACGGCCCGCGCCCACCTCCCCCTGGAGACCGACCTGGCCCTCGTCCAGGGCGTCCTCGCCTTCGCCTCCGCCCACGTGGCCGACCGCTACACCAAGCCGGAGGACCGCCCGGCCGCCCTCGCCACCCTCGGCTCCCTCTGCCGCGACCTGCTGCGCCGCACCGAGGACGGCGACAACCCGGGCCTGCGCCTGATCGCCGTACGGCACTTCATCGACGTCGCCGCCCAGCCCGACACCATCGCCGCCTGGCTCGCCGACGGCACGGTGCCCGGCGGCCCGGAACTCGACCCCGAACTGCGCTGGCGCATCCTCGGCCGGCTCGCCGTGCTCGGCGCCACCGACGAGGCCGCGATCGCCGCCGAGCTCGAACGCGACCCGTCGGCCACCGGCCAGGAGGGCGCCGCCCGCTGCCGCGCCGCCCTGCCCGACCCCGACGCCAAGCGCGCGG
The DNA here is from genome assembly GCF_053595235.1 of Streptomyces sp. NPDC002520. Lineage (NCBI taxonomy): Bacteria > Bacillati > Actinomycetota > Actinomycetes > Kitasatosporales > Streptomycetaceae > Streptomyces > Streptomyces sp. NPDC002520. The sequence goes on from NZ_JBSFXG010000009.1 coordinate 158,183, forward strand.
CCTGGGAGTCGATGTTCGCAGGCGACGACCTCTCGAACTACCTCTTCACGGCCACCGCACAGGGCTTCTGGCAGCCCGAACAGGCCGACCTGGTCCGGGAGTACGTGCCGCGCTACTACCAGGACGTCGTCGCGCTCGCCGCCCGCCGCGGCCCCGCCATCGCCGTCGCCGCCGGCAAGTGGGCCTTCCCGCACCACGCCGTCGACGCCGAGAACCTCGCCCTCGGCGAGGCCTGCCTGCGCGACGCCGACCCGGTCGTCGCCCTCCGCCGCAAACTGACCGACGAACTCGACGACCTGGCACGCGCGTTGCGCGTCCGCGGCGAATAACCCCGAGCCGCCGTCGAACGGCCGGGCTCCGGCACCCACGGGTGCCGGAGCCCGGCCGTCCGCATACCGGGGGCTCCGCTCCAACGCGTTTTCCCCGTACGGCAGTACCCACTTCCGGGTTCCGATCGTTGGGCTTTCCGGACACACAGCCCTCTTCCCGTACAAGCTGGAAGGGCACGCCCCGACACCCCGACAAAAGCCCCCGCACCCGACGACGAAAGCCGCACGGGTGATGCAGGTGGGAAACCGAACCCGGCCGAAGACCGGGTGCCCCGAGGAGTAGCCCATGCGCACGCCACCCCTCGCCTCAGGACCCGACGGCCCCGACGCCCTGCGGCCCCTGCTGGCCACCGTCCTCGACGCACTGGACAGCGGCACGCGAGCCCGCGGCGGACCCCTGCCGGCCGGCGGCCCGCAGGACGTCGCCGCACGGGCCGCAGCCGCCCTCGGGGACGCCCTGCCCGACGACGGCGACCCCGACGCCCTGCGCACCCTCGTGCACACCCTCGCCGAGGGCGCCGCCGACCCCGCCGACCCCCTGTGCGCAGCCCACCTGCACTGCCCGCCGCTCGCCGTCGCAACCGCCGCCGACCTCGCCGTCAGCGCCCTCAACCCGTCCCTCGACTCCTGGGACCAGGCCCCCGCCGCCTCCGCCCTGGAAGCCGAGGTCACCCGCGCCCTCGCCCGGCTCACCGGCCTGGCCGACGCACTCGTCACCACCGGCGGCACCGAGTCCAACCAGCTCGCCCTGCTCCTCGCCCGCGAAGCCCACAGCGGCACCGTCCAACTGGTCTGCGGAGCCAACGCCCACCACTCGCTGCCCCGCGCCGCCTGGCTGCTCGGCCTGCCCGACCCCGTCGTCGTACCCTCCCCGAACGGCACCCTCGACCCCGTCGCACTCGACCAGGCCCTCGCCGCACTCCCCGGCCCGCTGCTGGTCGCCGCGACCGCCGGCACCACCGACGCCGGGCTCATCGACCCCCTGCCCGAGATCGCCGACCTGTGCAGAGCCCACGGCGCCCGCCTGCACATCGACGCCGCCTACGGGGGAGGCCTGCTGTTCAGCGACCGCCACCGGACCAAGCTCGCCGGCCTCGAAACCGCCCACACCGTCACCCTCGACCTGCACAAACTCGGCTGGCAACCGGTCGCCGCCGGCCTCCTCGCCGTCGCCCGCCCGCACGAGCCGGCAGCCCTCCACCAGCGCGCCGACTACCTGAACGCCGACGACGACACCGAAGCCGGCCTCCCCGACCTGCTCGACCGATCCCTGCGCACCACCCGCCGGCCCGACATCCTCAAGATCGCGGTCACCCTCAAGACCCTCGGCCGCACCGGCCTCGGCGCCCTCACCGACCAGGTCTGCGCCCGCGCACAGGAGTTCGCCGACCTCGTCCAGGACCGCCCCGGCCTCGAACTGTACGACCGGCCCACCATCAGCACCGTCCTGTTCCGGCCCACAGGCGCCAACGACGACACCGTGGCCGCCCTGCGCCGCAGACTCCTGCACGAGGGACGGGCCGTCCTCGGCCGGGCCCGGCTCGACGGCCGGCTCTGGCTCAAGGCCACCCTCCTCAACCCCCACACCCGGCCGGACGACCTGGCCCACCTGCTGAAACTCGTCGAAGGAAGCACCCCCGAATGACCCTCCCCCCACGCCACGAACCCGACACCCCACGCGACCTCGTCGGCATCGGCATCGGCCCCTGCAACCTCTCCCTCGCCGCCCTCGCCCACCCGCTCGCCGAACTCGACGCCGTCTTCTACGAACAGCGCCCCGGCTTCGACTGGCACCCCGGCCTGCTCATCGACGGCGCCACCCTCCAAGTGCCCTTCCTCGCCGACCTGGTGACCCTCGCCGACCCCACCAGCCCCTGGAGCTTCCTCAACTACCTCAGAACCCGCGAACGGCTCTTCCCCTTCTACTTCGCCGAGCGCTTCCACATCCAGCGCGCCGAATACGACGCCTACTGCCGCTGGGTCTCCCAGCACCTGCCCGGACTGCACTTCCGGCACCAGGTCGAGGCCGTCCGCTGGAACCCCGAACGCGACGTGTTCGACGTCGACTTCACCCAGCTCGACACCGACGGCGAGGCCGCGGCACTGGGCCGCACCCACACCCGCAACATCGTCCTCGGCGTCGGCACCGCCCCCCACGTCCCCGCCCCCCTCAGACCCCTCGTGGACACCCCCGCCCTACCCGTCCTGCACGCCGCCGACTACCTCGACCACCGCGACACCCTCCTCGCCGCCGGACACGTCACCGTCGTCGGCTCCGGACAGTCCGGCGCCGAGGTCTTCCTCGACCTGCTGCGCCACCGCCCACCCGGCCACGAGCAACTCCACTGGATCGGCCGCACCGAGGCGTTCGCACCCATGGAGTACTCCAAACTCGGCCTCGAACACTTCACCCCGGACTACACCCGCTACTTCCACGCCCTCGACGAACCCGTCCGCGACCGGCTCGTCGCCGCCCAGTGGCAACTGCACAAGGGCATCGACGCCGGCACCCTCGCCGCCATCCACGACGAGCTCTACCGCCGCACCCTGGACGGCGGCTGGCCGGACGCCGTCCTCACCCCCGGCGTCCGCGTCCGCACCGCCGCCCGCACCGCCACCACGAGGATCGAACTCCACCTGGAGCACCTCCAGCAGGGCGACCGCTCCCGCCTCACCACCGACGCGGTCGTCCTGGCCACCGGCTACCGCGAACGCCCCCTCGACCGCATCCTCGCCGGACTCGCCCCCTACCTGCGCCGCGACAGCAGCGAACGCCCCCGCATCGACGAGGACTTCCGGCTCGACCTCGACCCGTCGGTCACCGGCCACGTCTACGTCCAGAACGCCGAACTCCACACCCACGGCGTCGGCGCCCCCGACCTCGGCCTCGCCGCCTGGCGCAGCGCCACCATCCTCAACTCCCTCACCGGCAAGGAGCCCTACCCGCCCGCCACCCGGACAGCCTTCACCACCTTCGGACTCCAGGAGGCAGGCGCCCGGGTGCCGGGGGCCAGGCAGGTCAAGCAGCCGCTCTGAACCGAACCGAACCGAACACGACTAGAACACCGGCGTGCCGTCCCGCGTCAGCTTCCAGTCCACCGACGCGAAGTCCCTCGGGTCCAGAACACCCTTCGCGGTCACCCACTCCGCGATCCGGGTACGGATCTCCGTCGACTCCGACCACAGCTCCTTCGCGGAGGCGACATGCGGGAAGGCACCGCCGCCGTTGGCACGGTAGTTGTTCACCGCGAACACGAACTGCTGCGCGTCGTCCAGCGCCGCACCCCGGAAAGCCAGGTTCCTGATCCGCGAACCGGCCGGCTGCGCGATGTCGATGTCGTACGACAGGCCCGAGACGTAGTCGTAGTTGTAGTCCGGACGGTTGCCCGCGTTCGTCAGCTTCTCCACGTCGACAGGCACGCCCGCGGCCGTCTGCACGTAGTACTGCGCCGAGTACTCCAGGTACGCCCGCACCTGCGCCCCCGTCAGCAGCTTCGCGACCAGCGTGTTGTCGTACACGTACAGGCTCGACAGATCCCGGATGGTCACGTCGCCCGCCGGGATCTCGGACGTCCGCGAGAACGGCGAGGCCTGCGCGATCACCGGCAGCGCGGCGTACTCGGTACCCGCCAGCGCGGCCTTGACCACGTCCTCCTGAACCCTGGTGATCAGATCGATGATCGGGGCGTCCTTGTAACGGGCCTCGACGGTCGTCAGGGCCTCCGTCGCCCGGCCCACGACCTGGTTGACGTAACTGACGACCTTGTCGTGCTCCGCCTTCAGCAGCCTGGTGATCTTCGGGTCGTCCGCGACCGAACTGGAGTCGCGCAGCGACGCGGACACCGACTCGACCTCCCACCGGCCCCTGCTGAACACCAGCTCGATGTCGAACAGGGTCAGCCGCTCGGCATAGCACAGCGGCTCCGACAGGACGACCGTCTTCCCCGTCCGCTCGTTGACGACCTTCAGCTCCGGGATCTCCAGGTGCGCATGCCCCACCAGGATCGCGTCGATGCCCGGGACCAGACGGGCCACATCGGCCGCCGCGTTCTCCCCGTAGGGAACCTGGTCACCGTACGACGACGTGCCCGACGTACCCGAGTGCGCCGAGACGACGACCACGTCGGCGCCCAGCGAACGCAGCTTCGGAACCCACTTCGCCGCCTGCTCCTCCAGACCCTCGAAGGCCAGCTTGCCCTGCACGTAGGCCTTGTCCCAGATCGCGATGCCCGGGTTGGTCAGACCGAGGACCCCGACCTTCACCGGCGGGGCGCCGGGCACGCGGAACTCCTTGATGAAGTACGGAGGGAACGCGGGCCGACGCGTCTTCGCGTCGACCGCGTTGGCGCCGAGCAGCGGAAAGTCCAACTGCTCCTCGAACCGGCGCAGGGTCTCGATGCCGTAGTTGAACTCGTGGTTGCCGAGCGCCGCCGCGTCGTACCCGATCGCGTTCATCGCCAGCGCCATCGGGTGCACCGGGCCGCCCTGGGCAGTGATCGGGTCGACCTTGGCGTAGTAGTACGTCAGCGGGGTGCCCTGGATGGTGTCACCCGCGTCCAGCAGCAGGGTGTGGGAACGGCCCTTCTCCGCACGGACCTGGTCGACCAGCGTCGAGATGCGGGCCAGCCCCTGCGCGTTGCCGGCCTTGTCGGCGTACTCCGCGTCCTTGAAGTAGTCCCAGTTGAAGACGTGCCCGTGCAGGTCGGTCGTGCCCATGACGGTCAGCGCGTACCGCTTCACCGGGTGGGCGGGACGCGCCGGCTCCGCGGCCTCGGCCGCCTGCGCCGCCGGAGCCGCCGCGCCGGCGACCGCCACCCCCGCCCCGGTCGCGGCGGACTTCTGCAGGAACTTCCGACGGTTCAACGGCATCTCAGGATCTCCTCAGCGGATGGTCAACGACGCGCGTAGATTCTGACCCGCTCACGACGGAATGCAACAGGTCCGTGAGGTTGCGATCTGATGACCTGTGCGGTCGACCTCCGTCGGCATCCGTCGGTCTCCGTCGACATCGGCCGTTACGGCGCCGTGGGAAATGCGCATGCGCAGAACGGATGACCGAAAAACATCGCTCATAGGAGCGAGGTCCTGCACAATTCAACACTTGTCAATAACCCTTTACTCAACGGTTGTTGAGTGGACATGTAGCCCCGAATCCCTACCCACCGGTAAGGCCTAGGCTCGAATCATGCGCCGAGCAAAGATCGTCTGCACTCTGGGCCCCGCCACCGACTCGTACGACCAGATCAAGGCACTGGTCGACGCCGGAATGGACGTCGCCCGACTCAACCTCAGCCACGGCACCCACGCCGAACACGAGGAGCGCTACCAGCGCGTGCGAAAGGCCGCCGACGAAACCGGCCGCAGCGTCGGAATCCTCGCCGATCTTCAAGGCCCGAAGATCCGACTCGGCCGCTTCAGCGAAGGCCCCGTACTCCTTGAACGCGGCGACCCCTTCACCATCACCGTCGAAGAAGGCGTCGAAGGCGACCGCCACGCCTGCGGCACCACCTACGCCGGCCTCGCCGCCGACGTCACCCCCGGCGAACGCGTCCTCGTCGACGACGGCAAGGTCTGCCTGGAAGTCACGAACGTCGACGGCCCCCGCATCCACACCCGCGTCGTCGAAGGCGGCGTCATCTCCGACCACAAAGGCCTCAACCTCCCCGGCGTCGCCGTCTCCGTACCCGCCCTCTCCAAGAAGGACGAGGAAGACCTGCGCTGGGCGCTGCGCACCGGCTGCGACGTGATCGCCCTCTCCTTCGTCCGCACCGGCAAGGACGTCGAGGACGTCCACCGCATCATGGACGAAGAGGGCCGCCGCCTCCCCGTGATCGCCAAGATCGAAAAACCCCAGGCCGTCGACGCGATCGACGACATCGTCGCCAACTTCGACGGCATCATGGTCGCCCGCGGCGACCTCGGCGTGGAGATGCCCCTCGAACAGGTCCCCATCGTCCAGAAGCGCGCCATCAAACTCGCCAAGCGCAACGCCAAACCCGTCATCGTCGCCACCCAGATGCTCGACTCGATGATCGACAACTCCCGCCCGACCCGCGCCGAGGCCTCCGACGTCGCCAACGCCGTCATCGACGGCACCGACGCCGTGATGCTCTCCGGCGAGACCAGCGTCGGCAAATACCCCATCGAAACCGTGCGCACCATGGCGAAGATCGTCGAGGCCGCCGAAGAGGACATCCTCGCCAAGGGCCTCCCACCCCTGACCGACCGCAACAAGCCCCGCACCCAGGGCGGCGCGGTGGCCCGCGCGGCGGCCGAGATGGGCGACTTCCTCGGCGCGCGATTCCTCGTCGCCTTCACCCAGTCGGGAGACACCGCCCGCCGCCTCTCCCGCTACCGCTCCCCGATCCCCCTCCTCGCCTTCACCCCCGAACAGGCCACCCGCTCCCAGCTCAGCCTCACCTGGGGCGTCGAGACCTTCCTCGGCCCGCACGTCGACTCCACCGACGCGATGGTCGACCAGGTGGACGAACTGCTCCTGCAGTACGCCCGCTGCCGCAAGGGCGACGTCGTGGTCATCACCGCGGGTTCGCCTCCCGGCGTGTCCGGCTCGACCAACATGGTCCGGGTCCACCACATCGGCGAGGACGACAGCCCGAAGTAGTGGGGGGCTGGGGTCAGTACTTGGGGCCGACGTGGGCGTCCATGAGGGCTACGGAGGCTTTGCGGGCGACGGAGATGTTGAAGGGGTCGCTGCCGCGGGCGAGAGTGGTCCACTCGACGCCGACCAGGTCGAGTGCGTCGGTGAAGAGCCGCCGGATGTCGTCCGACTTGTTGGCGAAGAGGTACCGGGGGTACTCGTAGCGCTTGCGCTCGCCGGCGACCATCCTCTCCGTCCAGTTGGTGATTCGGCATCCGTCAGAGTGGATGAGGCCGCGGATGAACTCCCAAGGGTGGGCGTCGACGATCTCCTGCTGCCAGAGTTCCAGGGCGATCAGGCGCTCGTGTTTCCTCCCGGGGCCGTGCTGGGGGAAGAGGCAGTGGAGGTGCTTTGAGTACACCTTTACGTTGCGGCAGCCGGTCTTACGGACCCGGCAGACGGAGTTGCCGGGGAACACTTTCCTCATGGCCGCTTCGCAGTCGTCCATGAGGCCCGGCCATGACTCGGTGCAGGTGATCATGAGGTTGGGCACGCGGTGTGTGGAGTACTGACTGATGTGGCCGTCACCCAGGTAGAGGCCAAGCAGGTAGCTGTAGGCCGCCTCATCGAGTTCTCGCCCTTCGCATCGAGGGCACGGCAGACTGTGTCGCCCGGGACATTCGCCGCGCTTGGCCCTGTCCAGATGCTTCCAGTAGCTGATGGTCCCCAATGGCACGTCGAGTTTCCGGGCCACCACCGAGTTCTTCGCTCCACCGCGCAGCAGTGTGAGGGCCTTCTGTCGCACTTCAGTGCCATGAAAGTTCATGCGGTCACTCTGTGTCACTGATCGTGACGGCGGGCAGCAAAAAGCGGAGGACCACGCGAACGTGATCCTCCGCTTACAGGTGCCGGGTGCGGGATTCGAACCCGCACGCCCTTTCGGACAGATGTGTTTGAGACATCAGCGTATGCCATTCCGCCAACCCGGCCGGGCACTTCGTGAGTGTACCGGTTCACTGCCCGTCCCCGCCGCTGGGTACCCTGCTTAAAAGCAGTGCCCCTGCCTGAAAGAGGAGCCTCCGTGACCGCCGAGTCGCCCCAGCCCGTAGACGCGCCCGACGACGACAAGTCGCACGTGCCTCCGCTGACGACCCGTGTCGTCATCGCCGAGGACGAGGCCCTGATCCGGCTGGATCTCAAGGAGATGCTGGAGGAGGAGGGGTACACCGTCGTCGGCGAGGCCGGGGACGGTGAGCGGGCGATCGAGCTGGCCCGCGAGCACCGGCCGGACCTCGTGATCCTCGACGTGAAGATGCCCAAGCTGGACGGTATTTCCGCGGCCGAGAAGATCGCCGAGGAGTCCATCGCGCCGGTGCTGATGCTGACGGCGTTCTCGCAGCGCGACCTCGTGGAGCGGGCCCGTGACGCCGGTGCGATGGCGTATCTGGTGAAGCCGTTCAGCAAGACCGATGTGGTCCCGGCGATCGAGATGGCCGTCTCCCGGTTCACGGAGCTGAAGCAGCTGGAGCAGGAGGTCGCCGACCTCACCCTGCGGCTGGAGACGCGCAAGCTGGTCGACCGTGCGAAGTCCGTCCTGCAGACGGAGTACGGCCTGACGGAGCCGGCGGCGTTCCGTTGGATCCAGAAGACGTCGATGGACCGTCGGATGTCGATGCAGCAGGTCGCGGAGGCGGTCATCGCGGACAGCGAGGAGAAGAAGGCCGCCAAGAAGGACTGAGTGCCGCTGTCGTACGACGAGGCCCGCGCCCCGGAGGAGAGGGGGCGCGGGCCTCGTCGTGTGCGGTGATCAGTCCTCGCCGAGGTAGGCCTTGCGTACGGACTCGTCGTGGAGCAGGTCCTGGCCGGTGCCGGACAGGACGATGCTGCCGACCTCCATGACGTGGCCGTGGTCGGCGAGCGAGAGTGCCGCCTGGGCGTTCTGCTCGACCAGCAGGATCGTCGTGCCCTGGGACTTCAGCTCGGCGATCGTCGCCATGATCTTCTGCATCATGATCGGCGACAGCCCCATGGAGGGTTCGTCGAGCATGAGCAGTTTCGGCTGGGACATCAGGGCGCGGCCCATCGCCAGCATCTGCTGCTCACCGCCGGAGAGGGTGCCGGCGGCCTGCTTCCTGCGTTCCCCGAGGATGGGGAAGAGGTCGTAGGCGCGCTGGATGTCCTTGTCGATGCCGGGCTTGTCGTTGCGCAGGAACGCGCCGAGGCGCAGGTTGTCCTCGATGGTCATGCGGGGGAAGATGTGCCGGCCCTCGGGGGAGTGGGCGAGGCCCAGCGAGACCACTTGGTGGGCGGGGACCTTCTTGAGTGACTTGCCGTTGAATTTGATCTGTCCGCCGACCGGCTTGAGGAGGCCGGAGAGGGTGCGCAGGGTGGTGGTCTTGCCGGCGCCGTTGGTGCCGATGAGGGTGACGACCTGGCCGGCCTCGACCTTGAAGGAGATGCCCTTGACGGCTTCGATCTTGCCGTAGGCGACTCTCAGGTCCTCGACTTCGAGCAGTGTGGTCATCGGTCGTTCTCCTTGCCGGGCGCGGCGTCCGTGGTGGCCTCGGCCTGTGCCTCGGCGGCCTGTGCCTCGGCGGCCTCGACCTCGGCGGCCTCTTCGTCGCCGGGGGCGTTCTCGAAGGGTTCGCCGAGGTAGGCGGCGACGACTCGTTCGTCGCCCTGCACGGTCGAGCTGTCGCCTTCGATGAGCTTCTCGCCCTGTACGAGGACGGCGACGCGGTCGCAGAGGTTGAAGATGAAGCGCATGTCGTGCTCGATGACGAGGACGGCGATGCCCATGTCCCGGATGGCGAAGACGAGTTCCTCGGTGGTGCGGGTCTCCTGGGGGTTCATGCCGGCGGTGGGCTCGTCGAGGAGCAGCAGGCCGGGTTCGCTGGCCAGTGCGCGGGCGATCTCCAGCTTGCGCTGTTCGCCGTAGGGGAGGTTGCGGGCCAGGTGCTCGGCCTTCTTCTCCAGGCCTACGAATGCCAGGAGTTCCATGGCGCGGGCGCGGGAGGCGGCTTCGGCCTTGTGGAAGCCGGGGCCGCGCAGGAGGGCGGACCAGAGGCCTTCCTTGGTGCGGGTGTGGCGGCCGACGAGCACGTTCTCCATGACCGTCATGTTGGCGAACAGGCGGATGTTCTGGAAGGTGCGGGCGATGCCGGCCGCGGTGACCTTGAAGGACTTGGGCGGCAGGACGTTGCCTTTGTAGCGGACTTCGCCCTCGGTGGGGATGTACAGGCCGGTGAGGCAGTTGAAGAAGGTGGTCTTGCCGGCGCCGTTGGGGCCGATGAGGCCGACGATTTCGCCGCTGTTGACGGTGAGGTTGACGCCTCGGACGGCGGTCAGGCCGCCGAAGCGCATGGTGACGCCGCGGGCGTCGAGTACGACCTCGCCGGGGGTGGAGGCGCCGGGGGCGGCGTCCTGGGTGGTGGTGTCGGTGGTCATGGTGGTCACGCCCCTGCCTTGCTGAGGACGGCGGGCGCTTCTGCCTCTTCGTGGAATTCGAGCTGGCGGCGCCGGTTGGGGATGAGGCCCTCGGGGCGGAAGCGCATCAGCAGTACGAGCGCGACGCCGAAGGCGAGGAGCTGGTAGTCGCCCAGGAACTGGAGCTTGGCGGGGATCAGGTACAGCAGTGCGGCGCCGACGAGCGGGCCGGAGATGGTGCCCATGCCGCCGAGGACCACTGCGGCCAGCAGGAAGGCCGAGTTGGGCGGTACGACGTGGGCGAACTGGTACTGCTCGGGGGTCACGGTGTAGGTGACGTGGGCCTGGACGGAGCCGGCGAGGCCGGCCATGCAGGCGCCGAGGGCGAAGGCGATGAGCTTGACTCGGAAGCCGTTGATGCCCATGGCGAGTGCGGCGGTCTCGTCCTCGCGGATGGCGATCCAGGCGCGGCCGATGCGGGAGTCGCTGCTGCGCCGGAACACCACGACGACGATGAGGGTGATGAGCAGCATCAGCAGGAAGTAGTTCGCGAACCGGCCGACGGTGGCGCCGAGGAGCTGGTGTTCCTGGCCGAAGTCGAAGCCGAGGATGTTCAGGTTCGGGATCGAGGAGATGCCGTTGGAGCCGTTGGTGACGTCGGGGCCGGAGGTGCCGTCCATGTTGAGGACGGTGATGCGGAAGATCTCTCCGAAGCCGAGGGTGACGATGGCGAGGTAGTCGCCGCGCAGGCGCAGGGTGGGGGCGCCGATGAGGACGCCGAAGACCATGGCGACGGCGGCGCCGCACAGCGCGGAGGCCCAGAACGGCAGGTTGACGTGCAGCGGCGAGGACGGCGAGCCGGAGACGAGGGCCGCGGTGTAGGCGCCGACGCCGAGGAAGGCGACGTAGCCGAGGTCGAGGAGGCCGGCGAGGCCTACGACGATGTTCAGGCCGAGTGCGACGGTGGCGAAGATCAGGATGTAGACGCCGATCGTCGCGTACTGGTCGTTGGACTGGGTGAAGGGGAAGGCGGCCGCGGCGAGGAAGGCACCGGTCATGGTGATGTTGCGGTGGCGCGCGGTGATCGCCGAGACCCGGGCCACGAGCCCGGCCTTGGAGAGGGCGCCGAAGCCGAAGCCGGCGGTGAGGAGGAAGCCGATGAACAGTTCGTCGTACTCGGTGCCGATGCCGTAGGTGAAGACGGTCAGGCCGAGGGCCATGGCGGCGACGATGACGAGGATTTCGGCGTAGGCGGGCAGTGGGTGCGCCGGGGCCGGGGTCTTGGGGGCGAAGGCCGCCTTGAAGACGCTCCAGTTCTGGCGCATGCCGTGGAGGAACTGCTCCCAGCCGGTGTCGTCGGGGTCGGTGAGTTCCGGCGCCGGTCGTTCGAACGGCAGGGACAGCGCGCCGAGCAGGGCGGCCAGTGTGGCGAGGGCGGCGATGAAGCCGCCGGGTTCCAGGTTCACGACGCCACCGAGTTCGCTGCTGATGGCGATGACGGTGTACCAGGCGGTGGCGAAGGTGCCGAGCGTGGCTGTTTTCAGGGCGCTGTCAGCGCTGCCGGGAGTCAGCCACTTGAGGGCCTTGATGCCGTAGGAGGCGAGGCCGAAGAGGGTGGTGAGGATGCCGCCGATGAGGACGAGGACCTGGAGGCCGCCCGGGTAGCCGTAGACGGTGAGGTCGCCGGGGAAGTCGGCGGTCCAGGTCCAGGCGAGGAACGTGGAGACGATCGTCAGGATGCCGCCGCCGGTGGCGAGGGCTCGTCCGAGCGGGGCGGGCAGGCCGATCAGGCCGGACGCGCCGGTTCCGGGAGCGCTCGGGGTCTCCGGGGTGTCGGATGTGGTGGTCTGTGTGGTCATCGGTGTCACGCCCTGTCCGCGACGCGCTCGCCGAGCAGGCCTTGTGGCCTGAACAGCAGTACGAGGATGAGGAGTACGAACGCCCAGACGTCTGCCCAGGACTGGCTGCCGAACTTGTCCATGCCGGGGATGTCCGAGATGTACGCGGTGGACAGCGCCTCGGCCACACCGAGGACGAGGCCGCCGAGCATGGCGCCGTAGATGTTGCCGATGCCGCCGAGGACGGCCGCGGTGAAGGCCTTCAGGCCGAGGATGAAGCCCATGCGGAAGTCGATCTGGCCGTACTTGAGGCCGTAGGCCACGGATCCGACGGCGGCGAAGGTGGCGCCGAGGGCGAACGCGACCACGATGATGCGGTCGGTGTTGACGCCCATCAGCTTCGCGGTGTCCGGGTCCTGGGCGGTGGCCTGCATGCCGCGCCCGGTACGGGTGCGCATCACGAAGTAGGCGAGGAACGCCATGCTGAGGGGGGCCGCGATGACCAGGAAGATGTCGCCGGTCTGGATGGTGACGTTGCCGATCTCGAAGGGGCCGCCCGGGATGCTCGGGAAGGTGCGGGCGGACTTGGCGCCCGGGTACCAGGCCCACACCGCCTGCTGGAGGGCGAGGGAGAGGCCGATGGCGGTGATGAGGGGCGCGAGGCGGGGGGCGCTGCGCAGGGGGCGGTAGGCGAACCGTTCGGCTCCGACGGCGATGGTGACGGCGACGAGGACGGCGCCGACGAGCATCAGGGGCAGGGCCACCCACATCGAGGTGCCGTCGGGAAGTATGTATGCGTAGACCGTGAGTGCGCCGAACGCACCGGTCATGAAGATCTCGCCGTGGGCGAAGTTGATGAGCTGGACAATGCCATAGACCATTGTGTAGCCGATGGCGACCAGCCCGTACATGGATCCCAGTAGCAGGCCGTTGACCAGCTGCTGCGGCAGTTCGTTCACCGCAAGTCCTCCGAGACGTTCGGAAAGTTCGACGGATGTGGCCGGATGCGAGTGCGCGCGGGGCGCCAGTGGAACAGCGCCCCGCGCGGCTCGGCAGGTGCGGGTGTGGTCAGCCGCCGTTGTAGGTGCCGGACTCCACAGCAGCCCAGGCACCGCTCTTGACGGAGTAGACGGTGAGCTGCTTGTTGGTCGCGTCACCGTACTCGTCGAAGGAGACCTTGCCGGTCACACCGTCGAAGGAGACGTTCTGCATCGCCGCGGTGACCTTCGCGCGGGCGTCGGACGGCAGCTTGCCGCCGTTGTCGTCGACGACCTTCTTCACGGCCTCGATGATCGCCCAGGCCGAGTCGTAGGAGTAACCGCCGTACGCCTCGTACGCCTCCTTGTAGCCCGCGGTCTTGTAGTTGGCGACGAACTCCTTGGCGGAGTCGAGCGTCTCGACCGGCGCGCCGACCGAGGTGGCGAGGTCACCGGTGCCGGAGGCGCCGGCCAGCTTGATGAAGTCGGCGCTGTAGACGCCGTCACCGCCGACCAGCGGGATCTTGGCGCCTGCGGCCTTGATCTGCTTGCTGAGCGGGCCGGCCTGCGGGTACTCGCCGCCGTAGTAGACCACCTCGGCGCCGGAGTTCTTCACCTTGGTGGCGACCGCGGAGAAGTCCTTGGTGTCGGGGTTGATGTGCTCGGTGCCGACGACCTTGCCGCCGAGCTTCTTGAACTCGTCGCTGAAGGTCCCGGCGAGGCCGGCGCCGTAGGTCTTCTTGTCGTCGATGACGAAGGCCTTGGTCTTCTTGGCCTTGTTGTAGATGTACTGGGCGGCGAACGGGCCCTGGATGGCGTCCGTGGTCGCGGTGCGGAAGTACGACTTGTACTGGCGCGACTTCGAGGTCCGCCAGTTGGGGCCCTGGGTCAGGTCCGGGCTGGTGTTGGCCGGGGAGACCTCGACCAGCTTCGCGTCGTCGAAGACCTTCTGCATCGACTGGGCGACGGAGGAGTTCAGCGGACCGACCACGCCGAGGACGCCCGTGTCGCCGACGAACTTGGTGGCGTTCGTCTGGCCCGAGGAGGGCTGGCCCTGGTCGTCGAGGGCCTGGACCTTGAAGGTCACGCCCTTGACGTAGTTCTTCTTGTTGGCCTGCTTGGTTGCGAGGTCCACGGAGTTCCGGATGCCCAGGCCGAGGGCGGACAGGTCGCCGGTCAGCGGGGCGTCGATGCCGATGGTGACGGTGGTGCCGCCTCCGCCGTTGCCCGAATCCGATCCCTTGTCGCGCGAGCCGCAGGCGGTGAGGGTGAGTGCACCCGCCGCCAGGGCGGCGGTGATGGCGATGAGAGAGCGTTGACGCACGATCAGTCCTTTCCGATCGACGACCGCATCCCCGTGGAAGCGGTCGAGTCGCGCGCCTCGCGGAAGTGGGAATCCGACTGCGCGGTGACTGGCCGTGACTCTAGGCGTGTGCGGGGAACGTGGAGGAGGGCTTGGCCAAGGCTGTGACGCTCTTGTTATGACACGAGGTAATGCAGAGCGATACGCGGTGGGGGGAACGCCGGAATTCGGGCCGATTCGCCCCGTCCGCATGGTGAGAACCCGCAGGACCCATCGCGATCCGTTCAGGTGTCTCAGGGGTTTTGGTGATTACGCGCCACTGGCGCCGCAGGCAACTTTCAGGGCGTGTGAGAGGTGCTGTGCGTAGCGAGGTCCGAGGATGAAACTCTGAATCTGCATTGCGCGCGTATTACGTAGAGTTACTTCCAGGAAAGGCATCCCGGCGTCCTTCGGAACCTTTCCGCATTCCGTCACATGCATGGTCATGGTGATCTTGCGCGGAGCGCCTGACTTTGTCCGGAAGGGGGCGTGCGGCGCCGCGGCGACGGAGAGGCCGGCGTACGGCTGGGACACCCGGGTCACGGTGACCGGCGGTCCCGACTCCACGCTCATCAGCACCTCGAAACTGAAGCTGCGCGCCGGCGTACCCGA
This sequence comes from Streptomyces sp. NPDC002520, assembly GCF_053595235.1. Lineage (NCBI taxonomy): Bacteria > Bacillati > Actinomycetota > Actinomycetes > Kitasatosporales > Streptomycetaceae > Streptomyces > Streptomyces sp. NPDC002520. Next base: position 173,305 of record NZ_JBSFXG010000009.1, read on the forward strand.
CGGGGTGGGCCGTTCCCGCAGGTACGACATCGCCACCACCTGTGCGGGGTACGGCACTTCGGGCGGTGGCGGCTGCTGTGGGCGGGTCGCGTAGAGATAGCCGCCGCCCGCGAGCAGGACCGCGGCGGCGGCGAGGGCCAGGGCGGCGCGGCGGTGGCGGGCGTACAGGGCCGAGAGCGGTGCGCGTCCTCGGTCGAGGGACTCCTGCCGCGCGGTGTCCCATGCGTGTGTGCCCTCGCCGGGCTCCAGGGGGCCGATGCCGCTCATTGCCACGGACCTCCGCTCGGGGTTCCGTGCCGGTATCGGCCGGTGCACGCCCTGCGGGCCTGACGGTCGATCAACTCGTCAGCGGCAGCAGTCCCTTGGTGCCGCTCGGCGGCCCGCGCCGCGTCCACGACGTGCCGCAGGATCTCGTACTGCCCGTCGGACAGCCCCATGGACTGGTAGTCGCCGTAGGTGCCGTTGTCGAGCACCTTGCGCGACCAGTGCGCCACGATCCTGGCGCACAGCTCCGCGTCGGACGTGGGTGACGCGGAGGCGGTGGGTGACGCGGAGGCGGTGGATGGCGCGGAGGCGGTGGATGGCGCGGAGGCGGTGGCCGGGCCGCGGGCCGGGCGCCCGGGGCCGCTGGATCCGCCCGCGTCGCCCCGCCCGGCGCGGTCCGTCCCGCCGCAGCCGGTCGTCCACAGGAGTGCCGGCAGCGCCAGTCCGCACACCAGGAACCTCACCCCCGGCCGGGGGCCCCCATGCCGTCCCATGTGCCGAAGTTAAGGGGCGGGCGGCGAGGGGGCAACGGGGCGGCGCGGACAATGCCGAGGCCGGTCCGCCTGACCGGCCCCTCACGCCCCTGCCTGTCGAGGCGTCAGTCGCCGGTGGGCACGTCCCGCAGCAGGCAGGTCAGCCGGGCGCTGCACACCCGGCGGCCCTCCTCGTCGCTGATCACGATCTCGTACGTCGCGGTCGAACGGCCCCGGTGCACGGGCGTGGCCACACCGGTGACCACTCCGGAGCGGGCCCCGCGGTGGTGCGTGCAGTTCAGGTCCACACCGACGGCGAGCTTCGAGGGGCCGCCGTGCAGCATCGAGCCGACCGAGCCCAGGGTCTCGGCGAGCACGGCGGAGGCGCCGCCGTGCAGCAACCCGTACGGCTGGGTGTTGCCCTCCACCGGCATCGTGCCGACGACCCGGTCCGCCGAGGCCTCCGTGATCTGCACGCCCATCCGGGTGCCGAGGTTCCCCGCCGAGAAGAGCGCGGGCAGGTCGACCCCCAGGGCGGCGTACTCGTCGATGACCTCTTGAGGGAATTTCACTTCCTGCTGCTCGCCCATGCGGCCAGGCTCCGTTCTCGTTCGTTCGCGTCGATCCGGCGACACTGAGCAAACGCTCAGTCGGTCGCCGATTGTTCCAGACGGACGACGACGGACTTGCTGGCCGGGGTGTTGCTGGTGTCCGCGGTGGCGTCCAGCGGCACCAGCACGTTGGTCTCCGGGTAGTACGCCGCCGCGCAGCCCCGGGCCGTCGGATAGGGCACGACCCGGAAGCCGGGCGCCCGCCGCTCCACGCCGTCCTTCCACTCGCTGACCAGGTCCACGTACGACCCGTCGGCGACCCCCAGCGCCCGTGCGTCCTCGGGGTGCACCAGCACCACCCGGCGGCCGTTCGTGATGCCCCGGTAGCGGTCGTCCAGGCCGTAGACCGTGGTGTTGTACTGGTCGTGCGAGCGCAGCGTCTGCAACAGCAGCCGGCCCTCGGGCAGTTCCGGGTACTCCACCGGCGCCGCGGTGAAGTTCGCCTTCCCGGTGGCCGTCGGGAAGCGCCGCTCGTCGCGCGGCGCGTGCGGCAGCGCGAAACCGCCGGGGCGGCCCGCGGAACCGGTCACGCGCGCGTTGAAGTCCTCGAAACCGGGGATCACGCGCGCGATGCGGTCACGGATCGTCGCGTAGTCCCTCTCGAACTCCTCCCACGGCACCACGCTGTCCTCGCCGAGCACCCGGCGCGCCATCCGGCACACGATCGCCGGCTCGGACAGCAGCTGCGGGCTCGCCGGAGCCAGCCGCCCGCGCGAGGCGTGCACCATGCCCATGGAGTCCTCGACGGTCACGAACTGCTCCGTGCTCTTCCCGTCCGGGCCGACCTGGAGATCGCGCTCGGTACGGCCGAGGGTGGGCAGGATCAGGGCACGCGTGCCCGTGACGGCGTGCGAGCGGTTGAGCTTGGTCGACACGTGCACGGTCAGCCGGGCCCGCCGCATGGCCGCCTCGGTGACCTCGGTGTCGGGGGAGGCGGCGACGAAGTTGCCGCCCATCGCGAAGAACACCTTCGCCTCGCCGTCGCGCAGCGCGCGGATGGCCCGTACGACGTCGAAGCCGTGCTCGCGCGGCGGCGCGAACCCGAACTCCTTCTCCAGCGCGTCCAGGAACGCCGGGGCGGGCCGCTCGAAGATGCCCATCGTGCGGTCGCCCTGCACGTTCGAGTGACCGCGCACCGGGCACACGCCCGCGCCCGGACGGCCGATGTCGCCGCGCAGGAGCAGGAAGTTGACCACCTCGCGAATGGTGGGGACGGCGTGCTTGTGCTGGGTGAGCCCCATGGCCCAGCAGACGATGGTCCGCTTCGAGGCGAGGACCATCTTCAGGGCCTGCTCGATCTCCGCGCGCGTGAGGCCGGTCGCGGCGAGTGTCTCGTCCCAGTCGGCGGCGTGGGCGACGGCGGCGAACTCCTCGTAGCCGTGCGTGTGTTCGCGTACGAACGCCTCGTCGACCGCGCCGTCGGTCTCCAGGATCAGCTTGTTGAGGAGCCGGAACAGCGCCTGGTCGCCGCCGATGCGGATCTGCAGGAACAGATCGGTGAGCGCGGCGCCCGTGAGCATGCCCTGCGCGGTCTGCGGGTTCTTGAACCGCTCCAGGCCCGCCTCGGGCAGCGGGTTCACGCTGATGATCCTCGCGCCGCCCGCCTTGGCCTTCTCCAGCGCGGAGAGCATGCGCGGGTGGTTGGTCCCCGGGTTCTGGCCCGCGACGATGATCAGGTCGGCCTTGTAGAGGTCCTCGAGCAGGACGCTGCCCTTGCCGACGCCGATCGTCTCGCTCAAGGCCGACCCGGACGACTCGTGGCACATGTTCGAGCAGTCGGGCAGGTTGTTCGTGCCCAGCTCGCGCGCGAACAGCTGGTACAGGAACGCGGCCTCGTTGCTGGTGCGGCCCGAGGTGTAGAAGAGGGCCTCGTCCGGGGAGGCGAGGGCGGCGATCTCCTCGGCGACGATGCCGAAGGCCCGCTCCCAGCTGACGGGCTCGTAGTGCTCGCCGCCCTCGGGCAGGTACATGGGGTGCGTGAGCCGCCCCTGCTGCCCCAGCCAGTACCCGCTGCGCCCGGCGAGATCGGCGACGGAGTGCGCGGCGAAGAACTCGGGGGTGACCCGGCGCAGTGTGGCCTCCTCGGCCACCGCCTTGGCGCCGTTCTCGCAGAACTCCGCCGTGTGCCGGTGGTCGGGCTCCGGCCACGCGCAGCCCGGGCAGTCGAAGCCGTCCTTCTGGTTGACGCTCAGCAGCGTCAGCATGGTGCGCCTCAGGCCCATCTGCTGCTGGGCGATGCGCAGCGTGTGCCCGATGGCCGGCAATCCCGCCGCCGCGCGCTTCGGCTCCGCGACCTGCGGCGCGTCCTGAACCGGATCACCCTTGGGCGGCTTCGTCGCCATCGCCCGCTCCCCTTCGCCTGCGCGAGACACATACGCGCCCGATCCTCCCACGCCCGGTGACAGGGCGGTGGGGGGGTGCGGGGACGGCGGTGGGGGGGGTGCGGGGACGGCGGTGGGGGTGTGCGGAGACGGCGGTGGGAGGGTGCGGGGACGGGGCGGGCCTCGGCCGCGGACGGTTCGGTGCGGTTACGGCGTCCGGGGTACGCGTCCCCTCGGACCGGGCCGGCGCCATGAGGAGCCGACGGCGGACATCGAGTGTCAGTGGGCCGTGGCAGGATCGGGGGCGTGGCAGAGACAGCATCGAAGCAGACCGACACCAACCCCGGCGGCCGCCCCCGCCTGATGCTCATGGACGGGCACTCGCTGGCGTACCGCGCGTTCTTCGCGCTGCCCGCGGAGAACTTCACCACCGCGACCGGCCAGCCGACGAACGCGATCTACGGCTTCGCCTCGATGCTGGCCAACACCCTGCGTGACGAGGCGCCCACGCACTTCGCGGTGGCCTTCGACGTCTCCCGCAAGACCTGGCGTTCCGAGCAGTTCACCGAGTACAAGGCCAACCGTTCCAAGACCCCGGACGAGTTCAAGGGCCAGGTCGAGCTGATCGGCGAGCTGCTCGACGCGATGCACGCCCCACGCTTCGCGGTGGCGGGCTTCGAGGCGGACGACGTCATCGCCACCCTCGCCACCCAGGCGGAGGCCGCGGGCTTCGAGGTGCTGATCGTCACCGGTGACCGCGACTCCTTCCAGCTGGTCACCGAGAACACCACCGTGCTCTACCCGACGAAGGGCGTCTCGGAGCTGACCCGGTTCACCCCGGAGAAGGTTCTCGAGAAGTACGGATTGACGCCCGCGCAGTACCCCGACTTCGCGGCCCTGCGCGGCGACCCGTCCGACAACCTTCCCGGCATCCCGGGTGTCGGCGAGAAGACCGCCGCGAAGTGGATCAACCAGTTCGGTTCGTTCGCCGAGCTGGTCGAGCGCGTCGAGGAGGTCAAGGGCAAGGCCGGGCAGAATCTCCGCGACCACCTGGAGTCGGTCAAGCTCAACCGCCGCCTCACCGAGCTGGAGCGCGAGGTCGAGCTGCCGAGGACGGTCACCGATCTGGAGCGGGGCCCGTACGACCGCAAGGCCGTCGCGATGATCCTCGACACCCTGGAGATCCGCAACCCGTCCCTGCGCGAGCGCCTCTTCGCCGTCGACCCCGGCAGCGAGGAGGCCGAGGAGGCCCCGGTCCCGGCGGACGGCGTGGAACTGGACGGCGCGATCCTGCGCACCGGTGAGCTGGCCCCCTGGCTGGCCGAGCACGGCACCGGCACCCTCGGCGTCGCCACGGTCGGCACCTGGGCGCTGGGCACCGGCTCGGTCGCCGAGGTCGCGCTCGCCGCCGCCGGGGGAGCGGCCGCCTGGTTCGACCCCTCCGAGCTGGACGAGGCCGACGAGAACGCGTTCGCGGCCTGGCTGGCCGACGCCGGCCGGCCCAAGGTGTTCCACAACGCCAAGGGCGCCATGCGCGTCCTCGCCGAGCACGGCTGGAGCGTCGAGGGCGTCGCCATGGACACCGCCCTCGCCGCCTACCTGGTCAAGCCCGGCCGCCGCTCCTTCGACCTGGACGCGCTGTCCCTGGAGTACCTGCACCGCGAGCTGGCCCCCGCCGCCGCGGCCGACGGCCAGCTGGCGTTCGGCGCGGACGAGGGTGCCGAGGCCGAGGCGCTGATGATCCAGGCCCGCGCCGTCCTCGACCTGGGCGAGGCCTTCGAGGAGCGCCTCCAGGAGGTCGGCGCCGCGGACCTCCTGCGGGACATGGAGCTGCCCACCTCCGCCCTCCTCGCCCGCATGGAGCGCCACGGCATCGCGGCCGACCGCGCGCACCTCGAAGCGATGGAGCAGATGTTCGCGGGCGCCGTCCAGCAGGCCGTGAAGGAGGCGCACGCGGCCGCCGGCCACGAGTTCAACCTGGGCTCGCCCAAGCAGCTCCAGGAGGTCCTCTTCGGGGAGCTGGCGCTGCCCAGGACGAAGAAGACCAAGACCGGCTACACCACCGACGCCGACGCTCTCGCCTGGCTCGCCGGCCAGACCGACAACGAACTGCCGGTGATCATGCTCCGCCACCGAGAGCAGGCGAAGCTGCGCGTCACCGTCGAGGGCCTGATCAAGACCGTCGCCGGCGACGGCCGTATCCACACCACCTTCAACCAGACGGTGGCCGCGACCGGCCGTCTGTCCTCCACGGACCCGAACCTGCAGAACATCCCGGTCCGCACCGACGAGGGCCGGGCGATCCGCCGCGGCTTCGTCGTCGGCGAGGGCTTCGAGTCCCTGATGACCGCCGACTACAGCCAGATCGAGCTGCGCGTCATGGCCCACCTCTCCGAGGACGAGGGGCTGATCCAGGCGTTCACCTCCGGCGAGGACCTGCACACCACGGTCGCCTCCCAGGTCTTCTCCGTCGAGCGGGACGCCGTCGACGCGGAGATGCGCCGCAAGATCAAGGCGATGTCGTACGGCCTCGCGTACGGCCTGTCCGCCTTCGGCCTCTCCCAGCAGCTGAACATCGAGGCGGGCGAGGCGCGTGCCCTGATGGACACCTACTTCGAGCGCTTCGGCGGCGTACGGGACTACCTGCACCGGGTGGTCGACGAGGCCCGGGCGACCGGCTACACGGCGACGCTCTTCGGCCGCCGCCGCTACCTCCCCGACCTCAACAGCGACAACCGCCAGCGTCGTGAGGCGGCGGAACGGATGGCCCTCAACGCCCCCATCCAGGGCACGGCGGCCGACATCGTCAAGATCGCCATGCTCGACGTCGACCGGGCCCTGCGCGAGGCTGACCTGAAGTCCCGCCTGCTTCTCCAGGTCCACGACGAAATCGTCCTGGAGATCGCCCCCGGCGAGCGGGTGGCCACCGAGGAGATCGTCCGTCGCGAGATGGCCGCCGCTGTCACGCTCCGTGCCCCCCTGGACGTCTCGGTGGGCGTGGGCCCGGACTGGGAGTCCGCGGCCCACTAGCCTCCGGCAACCGTGGAGGAGGGTGCGTCGCCCCGACAGCGCGACACCCTCCGCCACGGCGTTCCACGGCATCCCACGGCGTTCCACGGCATCCCATGGCGCCTTCCGCCGACGCCGACCCCCCCGGTGCCCCGGAACCCGCCGACCCCGGAACCGGGCGCGCCCTGGACTTCCCACGGCCCCGGAACCCATCGCACCCCGTCCGGAAACCCGCAGCCCCGGAACCCGTCGCACGCCCGGGAAACCCACCCACGAACCCACGTCCCCGGAACCCACCGGGCCCCCCGGAAACCGCCCCCGGCCGGCACCGCCGCCCACTTTCACCCGGAGGGCGCTTCACTCACGTGGCCCCCGCCAAAACGCCCCGCGCCCTCCGCACCCGCAACACTGCGTGCATGGGTATACGCATGCTCCACCGCCGGACGCCCGAGGCACACAAAGCCACCGCGGCCTGGGCGGACACCGCCTCGGACCGGGTCACGCACGCTTCGCCGGTCCCGCCCCTCGCGGCCGACGCAAGCACCGCCCGCATTCCCGCCGACCCGGCCGCGACCATGCGCAGGGCCACGGTGGACCTCCGGCGTCGGCTGACCGACCGGACGTACCACGCCCCGGACTGGCGCGCGTGGACCGACCTCGCCCGCGGCTATCTCGCGCTGCTGCTCGCGCTGATCCCGAAGGCGCGCCCTCGGCGCACCCTCACCGTCTTCGTCGCGTCCCTCACCGAGCGTCCGGTCCGCCCGGCCGCGCATCGGTCGCCTCGGCCGGACGCGGCAGGCTTCCATGATCCCAAGGGCAACCTGGACGCCCAGGATTCCCGGGATCGTCCGTAGCCCTGCTCCCGTCCGCCGGCGAACCTGCTCCATCTCCGCCGGTACACCTGCTCCAGCCCCGCTGGTAGCCCTCTGGCAGCGCTGCCCGTAGTGCTCCCGTAGGTGGCGCCCCGGCCCTGCCGCCGGAGCCGCCCCGGCCCTGTCCGTGACGCCGTCCCGTGCCCCGTCCCCTCCCGGCGGGTCACGGGCGGGACGGCCGCCGTCCGCGCCGAGCCGATCCGTCCGGTATGCACATGCCTGTCCCGAGTCGGGGCCAGGCAACGGCAGTTGTCCAACCGGTGAATACGGGTGCGAACGGGTCCCTCCTCACGGCAAGTTGTCGTAGGGTCACCTGGGTCGTCGTTCCGGTCGCTGGGACGCACACATGTCTCACAGGGGCAATTGCGGAACAAGGGCAACCAGAACAGAGGGTCGACCGTCACACCAGAGACGGACAGACGGAGAAGGACGCCACAGACGTCCACGGGAGGGTTCACTCTATGGCGGCGCATTTCGGCAGGCGGTTGCGCAAGGGGGCGGCGACCACCGCGGTGGCCGCGGCGGCGGTCGCGGCTCTGTCCGCGTCCCAGGCCCCGGGAGCGACCGGCACCGGTACCGACCAGGGTGGCCAGGCCTCCACCGGCGTCAGCGCCCCCGCACCGGACCCGGTCGCCGAGGGTGACGCGACCGGCAACTCGCCGTACTTCACGGACCTTCCGCCGCTGGACAGCCCCAACCCCAGCCCGTCGTCGTCGCCCGCCGCCGGCACGCCCGTCACCGAAGGGCCCGCCGAGGCCGGTATCCCCGCGACGGTCCTCGACGCCTACAAGAAGGCCGAGGCCGAACTGCGCACCTCCAAGCCGGGCTGCAACCTGCCCTGGCAGCTCCTCGCCGCCATCGGCAAGGTGGAGTCCGGTCAGGCCCGCGGCGGCCGCGTGACCGCCGACGGCACCACCCTGACCCCGATCCTCGGCCCCCAGCTCGACGGCAACGGCTTCGCACTCATCAGGGACACCGACCACGGCGCGTACGACGGCAACAGCCAGTACGACCAGGCCGTCGGCCCGATGCAGTTCATCCCGTCCACCTGGGCCTGGGCCGGCCGTGACGGCAACGCCGACGGCAAGGCGGACCCCAACAACGTCTACGACGCCGCCCTCGCCGCCGGCCACTACCTGTGCCGCTACGACTGGAACCTGTCCCAGGACGCCGACCTGCACCGCGCGATCCTCAGCTACAACAACTCGCAGGACTACCTGAACCTGGTCCTCAGCTGGATGGAGTACTACCGCAAGGGCACCCACTCCGTGCCCGACGGCACCGGCACCCTGCCCCGCGACCGCAGCGACGACGGCGACAAGAAGAAGCCCTCCGACCCGCCGAAGACCGAGCCGGCCCCGCACAAGCCCGGCGGCGCCCCGAAGCCTGCCCCGAAGCCCGACCCGAAGCCGCCGGTCCCGCAGACCCCCTCCGACACCGTGGACCACCTGGAGGACACGGGTACCGCGCAGCTCACCGCGATGGCCGGCGACACCTTCGGCCAGCGGATCGGCACCCGCGCCGAGACCAAGGCCGGGGTGGCCGTGGCCAAGGTCCGGATCCGGTTCACCATCACCGGCGACACCGACGCCACCTTCGCCGGCGGCGAAACCGTGGCCACCGTCTCCACCGACGCCAAGGGCGTGGCGCTCGCGCCGGCGCTCAAGGCGGGTGAGAAGACGGGCCACTTCACGATCACCACCGCCGTCGTCGGCCACAAGACCAAGACCGTCGACTACCCGGTCACCGTCACCCAGCGCGCCGCCGACACCCTCGTCCGCACCAGCGACACCCCGCTGACCTGCACCCCGGGCGCCGAGTTCGCCGACCAGGTCCAGGTGAAGGCCACGTTCAAGGGCACGGTCGCCGACAAGGTCGCGGCCGCCGCCACGCTCGTCAAGTCGGACACGGACCCCACCGAGAACGACAAGGGTCCCTACTTCAAGGACGCCGACGGCAAGCCCCTGCGTACCCTCACCGGCCTCCAGACCGACGACAAGGGCCTGTTGACGCTGCCGAAGCTGTACGCGGACGACACCACCGGCACCTTCCTGCTCCGCATCACCACCCCCGGCGGCGCGACCCTCACCGTCGAGCTGACGGTCGCCGCGCCCGACACCCCCGCCAGCCCCTCGCCGAGCCCTTCCGCCAGCCCGTCGGGCACTCCCTCCACCAGCCCCTCGCCGAGCCCGTCCACGACCTCCTGACGTCCGACGGACGGTACGCACGCTACGGACGACACGCACGGCACCCAGGGCACAGGGCCAGGGCACAGGGCCAGGACAATGGGCCGGACCCACAGGGCGCCCCCTCCGTCACGGAGGGGGCGCCCTCGTCCGTGTGCGCAATCTGTTCTCATCTCGGCCGCCCGTTGCTACGGTGCCTGCCGCACCTGACGATCCATCAGGAATTGTCCGCCGGGAGGCCCCGCATGCGTGCCCTGATCGCCGCCGCGACCGGCCTCGCCCTCGCGCTCGCCCTTGTCCTGACCGTGACCGCCATGGGCACGCCGACGGGCCGGACGTCGCCCAAGCCGCTGCTGTCGACGGTGCCCACGCACCCGTAGCCGCGCCCGTCCCGGAGGGAGGCCCGTATGCGCCGCAAGGCAAGCCTGGTCCTGCTCGCCTGTGCCGTGTTCTTCGCGGCGCTGTCCCCGCTGATGCGCTGGTACGCCTTCCCGCGCCTGGCCCGGATCCCCGCGGACCAGTATCAGGACATGGTCCTGGTGGCCAAGGACGCCACCCTCCTCGACTACGGCACCATGCGTGCGCGGAAGGTCCCCGAGGTGACCATCGTGCAGACCCTCAAGGGCGACGTGGAGGCCGCGAAGAAGATCGAGAAGACGGCGGGACGGCCCGTCGTCGTCTGGGACGGCCTGTCCTACGTCCAGGGCCCCGACGGCAAGATGGTCTCCCGCGTACCCGAGCGCTACATCTTCGACGCCCACAGCCAGGACCCCGTCCACGCCACCGGCGAGTCGGTCGACGGCGACCCCGTCAAGCGGGTCGGCATCGAGTTCAAGTGGCCCTTCCTGACCCAGAAGCGCGACTACGAGTACTTCGACGCGCAGACCCGCACCACCAGCCCCATCCACTACAAGGGCACCCGGACCTTCCGCGGCCTGAAGGTCTACTACTTCGAACAGACCATCCCCTGGACCAAGGTCGCCATGCCCAAGGCCATGCCCGTCCAGGGCATCACCCCCGAGTCGGTCGCCAGGACCGGCACCACGCGCTGGTACAGCACCGTGCGGAAGTTCTGGGTCGAACCGGTCACCGGAGCGCCCGTCTACGGCGAGGAGGACCACAAGGAGGAGCTGCGCGGCGGCACCCTGCTCGGCGGCCGCGCCAAGGTGACCGCGTTCGCAGGGGACGTGAAGATGCGCGAGGACTACATCGACCACACGGTCGCCCTCGTCAAGCACAACCGCACCCTGGTCCTGACGCTCACCTCGTACGTCCCCTGGGGCTCCCTGACGCTCGGTCTGCTCCTCCTCGTGCTCTCCCTCCACCTGGAGGCCCGCTCCCGCCGCCCGCAGGATCCCGAGCCCGGCCGGACGGCGCACCCCGAACCCGTCAGCGCCTGAGACGCGCGTTGGTGTGCCGGGTGGGCTCGGCGGAAGCCGGGTCCTCGGGCCACGGATGCTTCGGATAACGCCCGCGCAGTTCCGCGCGCACGGACCGGTACCCGTCCCGCCAGAAGGAGGCGAGGTCGGCCGTGACGGCCGCGGGCCGGCCCGCGGGGGAGAGCAGATGGACGAGCAGCGGTACGCCCGCCACGGCCGGCGTCTCCTGCAGCCCGAACATCTCCTGAAGCTTCACCGCGAGCACCGGCCGCTCCGGGTTCCCGTAGTCGATCCGGATCCTGGACCCACTCGGTACGGCGATCCGCTCGGGCGCCAGCTCGTCCAGCCGGGCGGCGTCCCCGCTCGCCCACGGCAGCAGGCGTGCGAGCGCCTGCCCGGCGTCGATCCGCCCGAGGTCGGCCCGCCGCCGGGCCCGGCCCAGCTCCGGCTCCAGCCACTCGTCCACGCGCGCGTGCAGCGCCTCGTCCGACACGTCCGGCCACGGCTCCCCGAGGTGCGCCCGCAGGAACGCCAGCCGCTGCCGCAGCACCTCCGCATCCGGCGACCACCGCAACAGCCCGAACCCTTCCTGGCGGAGGCCCTCGAGGAGCGCCGCGCGGACGAGGGCCGGTTCGGTGTCCTTCAGGGGCCGCACGGCCAGCTCGACGGCCCCCAGTCGCTCGACGCGCCGGGCCACGACGTCCCCGTCGGCCCAGTGCACCTCGTCCCGCTCCGTCACCAGCGCTCCGGCCGCGGCCCGCGCCACCTCCTCGGACACGCCCGCCCCGAGCCGCACGCGCGCGTGCCCCTTCCCGGCGGGCCGGTCGGCGACGGCGACGACGATCCAGGGCGCCCCACGCAGAGCCGACCCCTCGGCCACCTCGGCCCGCGTCCCCGAGGCCATGAGATACGACCCCCCGTCCAACTTGGCCACCCGCTCGGGAAAGCCGAGAGCGGCGACGATCCCGGCGCCGCCGTCCTCCCCTGCGCCGAACCGCCCGCCCGCCCCGACAGGGGTTGCGACGGGCGAAGAAGCATTGGTCGCGGTGGTCCTGCCGTCCGCACGCCCCTCGTCGCCCCTGACGCCACCGCGCGGCCGATGGTCCCTGCCTTCTGCCGGGACGCCCGGCCCGCCCTGGCCGGTGCCTTCTGTCCGGCGGTGATCGGTGGGCGGGCGGGAGAACTCCCCCGAGAGGGCCCGCAGCCGCCGTACCTCCGCGGTCCACCGCCCCGCATAGGCGTCACCCCCACGCCGAGCCCTCCTCAACGCGCCGGCGAGATCATCCCCGTACTCCCGCGGCACCTCCTCGGAGAGGAGCGCGACGACCTCGGCCCCCTCGCCCCACGTGTCCAGCAACGCCCGCCCCAACCGCGGATGCACCCCCAGCCGGGCCAGCCGCACCCCACGCTCGGTGGCCCGCCCGCCGGAGTCCACCGCCCCCACGGCCGTGAGGACGTCCCGCGCCGCCGCCATCGCCCCGCCCGGCGGCGGATCCAGCAGCGCCAGCCCCGAGGCGTCCGGATCGCCCCAGCAGGCCGCCTGAAGGGCGAACGCGGTCAGGTCGGCCACCTTGATCTCCGGCGCCGGGAAAGCCGGCAGACGGACGTCCTCCGCCTCCGGCCAGCACCGGTACACCACACCCGGCGCCTCACGCCCGGCACGCCCCGCCCGCTGCCTCCCGGCCGCCCGCGACGCCCGCACGGTCACCAGCCCGCTCAACCCGCGCGCGTGATCCACCCGCGGCTCCCGCGCCAGCCCGGAGTCGACTACCACCCGCACCCCGGGCACCGTCAGGGACGACTCCGCCACCGACGTCGCCAGCACCACCCGGCGCCGCTTCCCGGGTGCCAGCACCGCGTCCTGGACGGAGGCCGGCGCCCTCCCGTGCACCTGGAGCACGTCCACGGCCCCCAGATCCCCGAGCTGCCCCGCCACGCGCGCGATCTCGCCCACACCGGGCAGGAAACACAGCACGTCCCCCTCCCGCTCGGCCAGCGCCCGCCGCACCACCGAGGTCACGTGCGCGAGCAGCGCGGGATCCACGCGCATCCCGTGCGGCGGCCGCACCGGCCGTACCGGAGGCGCCCACACGACCTCGACGGGATGCGCGACGCCCGCCGCCTCCACCACCGGCGCCCCGCCGAGCAGCCGCGCCCAGCCCTCCGCGTCCGTGGTCGCCGACGCGGCCACCAGTCGCAGCTCCGGCCGCAGCGCCTGCCGCACGTCCCACAGGAACGCGGCCACCGTGTCGGCGTCCAGGTGCCGCTCATGACACTCGTCCAGCACGACGACGTCGACGCCCGCCAGCTCCTGGTCCCGCTGCAGCCGCTGCAACAGCACCCCGGTCGTCACGACCTCCACGCGCGCGTGGCGCCCCACGACCCGCTCGCCGCGCACCGTGTAGCCGACGCTCTCACCGGTCCGCTCGCCCAGCAGCCACGCCATCCGCCGGGCCGCCGCCCGCGCCGCGATCCGCCGCGGTTCGGCCACCACGACCCGCCGCGCGGGACCGCCGCCGACCAGCCCCGCCAGCACCAGCGGCACCAGCGTCGTCTTGCCGGTGCCGGGCGGCGCCACCAGAACGGCGGTGCCGTCCCCGTCCAGCGCTTCGGTCAGAGCGGGCACGGCGGAACGCACGGGCAGCGCGTCCAGGGAGTCGTAGCGGATCACGCCCCTAGTGTCGTACGGCGGCGAGCGCGCCCCTCACGCGCGCGTACGAGGAAGGTGAGCGCGGCCGTGCACGCGCGCGTGCACGGAAGACGTACGGAGGAGCCGACGGACGGCGTACGCGGAAGCGAAGTGGGCTCAGTCCCGCTCGCAGACGAAGATCGCCGTCCCCGGGATCAGGTTCCCGCGCAGCGGGGACCAGCCGCCCCACTCGGAGGTGTTCCAGGCCGGCCACTCCGGCTCCACCAGGTCCACCAGGCGCAGGCCCGAGGCCGTGATGTCGCGCACCCGGTCGCCGAGCGTCCTGTGGTGCTCCACGTAGACGGCACGGCCCTCCTCGTCCTGCTCGACGTAGGGCGTGCGGTCGAAGTACGAGGCCGCCACCGACAGGCCCTCGGGGCCGGGCTCGTCCGGGAACGCCCAGCGGATCGGATGCGTCACCGAAAAGACGAACCGGCCGCCCGGCCGCAGTACCCGGCGCACCTCGGCCAGCACCAGCCGCGGATCGGCCACGAACGGCAGCGCCCCGTACGCCGAACACGCCAGGTCGAAGGAGCCGTCCGCGAAGGGCAGCGCGCCGGCGTCGGCACAGATGAGGGGAAACGATCCGCCGATGCGCAGGGAGTGCTGCAGCTGGCGGTGCGAGAGGTCCAGCGCCACCGGACGGGCGCCCTGGGCGGCCAGCCAGCGCGAGCACTGCGCCGCGCCCGCGCCGATCTCCAGGACGTCCTTGCCCTTCAGCTCCTCCGGCGGCCCGAGCAGCTCGGCCTCCACCTCGTCCAGGCCCTCCGGGCCCCACACGAACCGGTCGTCGCCGAGGAACGTGCCGTGCTCGATCTGGTACTCGTCCGCGTTGCGGTCCCACCAGCCGCGGTTGGCCCGGCTGCTCTCCGCGACACCCGCGTCACGTCGGGTTGCTTCGGGCTCGAGCCCCTCGGGGTCGAGCTGTTCCGGCTCTTGGATGACAGGCTCCCTCATCGTACTCTTCCGTCGAACCCGCCGGGCGCGTGTCACGGAGAAGGTCCCGCAGCCCCTGCGTGACCTCCTGGGACGAATCTTGTGCCGGTTATGTGGCGATCCGCCCCGGGTGTGCGCCTTCGCGCATTGACCCTGCCCGGCTGCCCCCGTATGCTACAAGTTGCGCTGCGGGCCTGCGCGCCTCAGACGTAGCAGGCTGCGCTCGCATCTGTTGTATGTCCCCTCGGTTGTCGAGGCGCCACAGGGCATCTGGTCGTGTACCTGGTGTTCGCAGTGTGGCGCTTCCTTGGCTGTCCGGCTTCATCAGAGCGAAACAGGCTCCCGGCGTAAGCAGTACCTACGACTTCAATGTCCGTACCGGAGCCCTTTCCCACATGACGAGCAGCACCGAGACCACCGCCACCACCCCGCAGGTTGCGGTCAACGACATCGGTAACGAGGAAGCATTCCTCGCCGCGATCGACGAGACGATCAAGTACTTCAACGACGGCGACATCGTCGACGGCGTCATCGTGAAGGTCGACCGGGACGAGGTCCTGCTCGACATCGGTTACAAGACCGAAGGTGTCATCCCGAGCCGCGAGCTCTCGATCAAGCACGACGTCGACCCGAACGAGGTCGTTGCCGTCGGCGACGAGATCGAGGCCCTCGTCCTCCAGAAGGAGGACAAGGAAGGCCGCCTGATCCTCTCGAAGAAGCGCGCCCAGTACGAGCGTGCCTGGGGCACCATCGAGAAGATCAAGGAAGAGGACGGCATCGTCACCGGTACCGTCATCGAGGTCGTCAAGGGTGGTCTCATCCTCGACATCGGCCTCCGTGGCTTCCTCCCGGCCTCCCTGGTCGAGATGCGCCGCGTCCGCGACCTCCAGCCGTACGTCGGCAAGGAGCTCGAGGCCAAGATCATCGAGCTGGACAAGAACCGCAACAACGTGGTCCTGTCCCGCCGTGCCTGGCTGGAGCAGACCCAGTCCGAGGTCCGCCAGACGTTCCTCACGACCCTCCAGAAGGGTCAGGTCCGCTCCGGTGTGGTCTCCTCGATCGTCAACTTCGGTGCCTTCGTGGACCTGGGTGGCGTCGACGGTCTGGTCCACGTCTCCGAGCTGTCCTGGAAGCACATCGACCACCCGTCCGAGGTTGTCGAGGTCGGCCAGGAAGTCACCGTCGAGGTTCTCGACGTCGACATGGACCGCGAGCGTGTCTCCCTGTCGCTGAAGGCGACGCAGGAGGACCCGTGGCAGCAGTTCGCCCGCACGCACCAGATCGGTCAGGTCGTCCCGGGTAAGGTCACCAAGCTCGTTCCGTTCGGTGCGTTCGTCCGCGTCGACGAGGGCATCGAGGGCCTGGTCCACATCTCCGAGCTGGCCGAGCGCCACGTGGAGATCCCGGAGCAGGTCGTCCAGGTCAACGACGAGATCTTCGTCAAGGTCATCGACATCGACCTCGAGCGCCGCCGCATCAGCCTCTCGCTGAAGCAGGCCAACGAGGCCTTCGGTGCCGACCCGGCCTCGGTCGAGTTCGACCCGACCCTGTACGGCATGGCCGCGTCCTACGACGACCAGGGCAACTACATCTACCCCGAGGGCTTCGACCCCGAGACCAACGACTGGCTCGAGGGCTACGAGACCCAGCGCGAGGCGTGGGAGCACCAGTACGCCGAGGCGCAGGCTCGCTTCGAGCAGCACCAGCAGCAGGTCATCAAGTCCCGCGAGGCCGACGCGGCTGCTGCCGCCGAGGGCGGCGAGGCTGCGGCTCCGGCCGCGACCGGTGGCTCGTACTCCTCCGAGGGTGCGGACACCTCCGGTGCCCTGGCTTCGGACGAGGCGCTTGCCGCGCTGCGCGAGAAGCTGGCGGGCGGCCAGAGCTGAATGCTCGCCGCTGAGGCTTAGCCGATAGCAGGCTGAGGGGCCGTACCTTTCGAGGTACGGCCCCTCAGTGTTGTGCGTGCCGTTTTCAGTGGTTGTAGGGATGCGGGGCGTGGTGTGGGCGCCGGCCGTCCGGGGTTCGTCGCGCAGTTCCCCGCGCCCCTGGGGGGTTGGACGCACGTCCCTCGAGGAACCGCCCGGATATTCGATCAAGCCCTTGCCGCCGATCGTGGTCAGCGCGTTGGCGGGCGGATCTTGTACGTGAGCGGCGGCTCTCGGATGTGAACGGCGGCCTGGTGAAGGCGGGACCAGTTGACGGGGCGTCACGGCGCGCGGAACGAGGTCCTGATCAGCGGCGTGGCGCGGGAATGCGGGCGCTCCCAGACGTGTTGCGACATACGAACACGAGGAGGAGCGGTCACAGTGCTTGATCCGCAGGGTTTGTACGCATGGGAGCCGAAGGGCCTCGCCGTCGTCGACATGGCGCTCGCCCAGGAGTCGGCCGGACTTGTCATGCTCTACCACTTCGACGGATACATCGACGCAGGGGAGACCGGCGACCAGATCGTCGAGAGGCTCCTCGACTCACTGCCCCACCAGGTCGTGGCCCGTTTCGACCACGACCGGCTCGTCGACTACCGGGCCCGCCGCCCCCTGCTGACCTTCAAGCGGGACCGCTGGACCGACTACGAGGTGCCCTCCATCGAGGTCCGCATCGTCCAGGACACCACCGGCGCCCCCTTCCTGCTGCTGTCCGGTCCCGAGCCGGACGTGGAGTGGGAGCGGTTCGCGGCCGCCGTCCAGCAGATCGTGGAGCGGCTCGGTGTCCGCCTGTCCGTGAACTTCCACGGCATCCCCATGGGCGTCCCGCACACCCGCCCCGTGGGCCTCACCCCGCACGGCAACCGCACCGACCTCGTCCCGGGCAGTCGCAGCCCCTTCGACGAGGCACAGGTGCCCGGCAGCGCCGCCTCGCTCCTCGAGTACCGCCTCATCGAGGCCGGCCACGAGGTCCTGGGCGTCGCGGCGCACGTTCCGCACTACATCGCCCGTTCGGCCTACCCGGACGCGGCGCTGACCGTCCTGGAGGCCGTCACGGGCGCCACCGGACTCGTCCTCCCCGGCATCGCGCACTCCCTGCGGACGGACGCGCACCGCACGCAGACGGAGATCGACCGGCAGGTCCGGGAGGGTGACGAGGAGCTGACCGCGCTCGTCCAGGGCCTGGAGCACCAGTACGACGCCGCCGCGGGCGCCGAGACCCGGGGCAACATGCTCGCCGAGCCGGTCGACATCCCGTCCGCCGACGAGATCGGGCTCGAGTTCGAACGGTTCCTGGCGGAGCGGGAGGGCGAGAACTAGCGGGGATTCGGGAACCATGGCGGTCCACTGGTGGTCCGGGCAGCGCCGGAGGCGGCCCTGTCAGTGGCAGGGCCTAAGCTGCCGCTCATGTTGAAAGTGGGCCTGACCGGTGGCATCGGCGCCGGCAAGAGCGAGGTGTCGCGGCTGTTCGTGGAGCACGGAGCCGTGCTGATCGACGCGGACCGCATCGCGCGGGAGGTCGTGGCGCCCGGGACTCCCGGTCTCGCCGCGGTCGTCGAGGCCTTCGGCGCGGAGATCCTGACCGCGGACGGCAGCCTGGACCGGCCCCGGCTCGGCTCCATCGTGTTCGCCGACCCTGACAGACTCGCCGTTCTCAACTCGATCGTGCATCCCCTGGTGGGCGCCCGCTCCCTCGAACTGGAGAGCGCCGCCGCCCCTGACACCGTCGTGATCCACGACGTTCCCCTCCTCACCGAGAACAGCCTTGCGCCGCTCTACGACCTGGTGATCGTCGTCGACGCGAGCCCCGAGACCCAGCTCGACCGGCTGGTCCGGCTGCGCGGCATGACAGAGGAGGACGCCCGCGCGCGGATGGCCGCACAGGCGACCCGCGAACAGCGCCGGCAGATCGCGGACATCGTGATCGACAACGACGTACCCCTGGACGAGCTGCACAAGCGCGTGGCGGAGGTGTGGGACGACCTCGTACGGCAGGCGCGCGAGGGCGGGAACGGGGAGTCGTAGCCCGACGGCGGGGGCCGGGCCGCCGTGCGGATCGGGCGCGGTACCGGCCCGGCGCGGATCAGTCACGGTGCGCACCGGGTCGGCAGTGCCTGAGCACGGCATGGACCGGGCGCTCCGGAGGCATGGAATAGCGGTTCCCGCACCGGCGTTGAAGTACCGCAGTGAGGGAAGGACTTTGACGTGCCCGAGACCAGCGGTTCGACCGGACGTACTCCGGAGACGCATGTCATCGACTTCCGCGCCGCCGAGCAGTTGCTCAACGCGCGGGACCCGCGGGGCGCGGTGAAGCTGCTCGACGAGGTCATCGCCGCGCACCCCGAGAACACCGCGGCCCGCCTGCTCCGCGCTCGGGCCTTCTTCGCGGCGGCCCAACTTCGGCCCGCCGAACTGGAGTTCACCATCGTTCTGGAGCGCGAGCCGGACAACGCGTTCGCACACTTCGCGCTGGCCCGCACCTACGAGCGTCGGGGCAGGACCGGTCAGGCCCGGCGCCACTTCCGGCTGGCCGCCGCGCTCGATCCCAACCCGGAATACCTGAAGGCGGCCCGTTTCGACTCCTGAGCGGCTCCCGAGTCAGGGGTGACGGTGCCGTGGGGGCCGCCGGAAGGGCGGACCGTCCGGCGGTGGGTACGGCGGTATGTTCCGGCCCGGCTGGTAGTGCGGGCCCTGCCGGATGTGCCTCAGGACCATGGCCATGTCGACCGTGGCCACCAGCCACAACACGCCGCAGGCAGCCGCCCAGCCGGGACGCCCGACGAGCGCGAAGGCCGCCGTACCGAAGACCGCCCAGACCACGCCCCAGACGCTCAGCCACAACCGCGCCCGCAGTGCACTGCGCGCGGTCGCCGGCTCACTACCTGTACGCATCGGATCTCCGCTCCTCCTTGCAACGTACTCTTCGTCCGGGACGTTCATCAACGACGTGCGTCGAAGGGGGATGCGCCGTGCTGCCGGACGCCGACGACCTGCCCGAACTGCTCCTCGACCTGGCCGTGCCGCACGAGGACATCAACGAGATGGTCGCGCTGCGGCGCACGGTGGCCGCGGATCCGGGCCTGCTCAGGCTTCTCGCCGAGTGTGCCGAGGAAGTGCTGCGGGACCCGGACGAGCCGGGCCGGACACCCGACCTCGACGGACGGCTCGCCTCGGTGCCCGCCGCGCTGGGCGGCACCTTCGCCGTGTTCGTCTTCCTCGCCGTGCTCCCGCACACCCGTGCCCGGCACCGGGAACGCGGCATCCCCTCCGAGATCTCCCGGCGCACACTCGCCGACCTGGGGCGGCACCTGGCGGTGCATCGCAGGCGGCACGGCACGGCCGGGGTGCAGTCGTGGCGCTGGCTCGCCCATCACTTCCGCGGCGAGCTGTACCAACTGGGGCGGCTCCAGTTCGAGCGGGCGCGGCTCGGACAGCGCTCGGCCCTGGTGATCCGCGCCGCCGGTCTCGACGCGGCGCCCGGCATGCCCTGCCTGAACCTGCACATCCCCGACTTCCGCGGTCCCCTGACGCCGTCCGCCTGCGACCGCTCGCTGGAGCTGGCCAGGCAGTTCTTCACCCTGCACTTCCCACAGGAGCGGCCGGTGGCCGCCCTGTGCCACTCCTGGCTGCTCGACCCGCAGTTGAAGCGATACCTGTCGGCGCAGTCGAACATCATCCGGTTCCAGGAACGGTTCCGCGTCGTCCGTGAGGAGTCCGAACAGGCCGACACCGAACCCGTCCAGTTCGTCTTCGGGGACCCTGACCTGCCCGTCGCGGAGCTGCCGCGGCGCACGTCGGTGGAGCGTGCCGTCGGTGATCATCTGCGGGCCGGCGGGCACTGGTACATCGGGCACGGATGGTTCCCGCTCTGGGGCGAATAACTCGAACGGGTGAACCGGGGGAGGATGGGAACGGCCTTGCGGAGACTGTCCGTTGTTCGGGCATGACGGTCGAAATGCGTGAGGGATACGAGGGAACGGGACCCGGAGCGATCACCCCGGACGGCTGCGCGGTCGAGCTGTACGCACGCCTTCCGGTGCGAGAGGAACCGGACGTCATCGCCGCGGCCGTGCCCGCCGGGGCGCACATCCTGGAGCTGGGCAGCGGCGTGGGCCGGGTGACCCATCCCCTGCTGGAGCGCGGCTTCACGGTCACCGCGGTCGACGAGTCCGCGGAGATGCTCGGCCGCGTCCGCGGGGCGCGCACGATATGCAGCCCGATCGAGGACCTGGACCTGGGCGAGCGGTTCGACGTGGTCATGCTCGCGTCGTTCCTCGTCCACAACGGCGACGTCGAGGTGCGCCGGGGCATGCTGCGCACCTGCGCCCGGCACGTGGCGGAGGGCGGCTGCGTGCTCATCCAACGGGAGGGAGCGGACTACCACGAGAAGCTACCGAGAGAGCGGGTCGACCCCAGCGGCTTCACCGTCCGGATCGCGTCCTCGGAGCCGGTCGGCGACGGAGTGAACTCGGTGCGGGCCGAGTATGTGTTCCCGGACGCGGTCTGGACCCAGACGTTCCGGAGCCGGCCGCTGACGAAGGAAGAGTTCGAGGAAGCATTGGCGGAGGCGGGACTGGAGGTGGACACGTACCTGACCCCGGACGGGATCTGGGTGAGGGCGATTCCGGTGACGTGAACGCGATGAGTTTTCTGGGTCCGGCCGGTCTATCCCGGTGACAGCAATCGAGACCGCTTCACCCAGGAGAACCTCATGTCCGAGACCACCGCTCCCGTCACCACCGCCGCATCCGTCCACTCCACCACGGCCTCCCTGCCGGCCCGCCGCCGCGTCGCCCGGATCGCGCTGCGCACGGTGCAGGTGCTGCTCGCTCTGTTCTACGGGATCGCGAGCGCGCTGCCCAAGCTCATCGCGCATCCATCGGCGGTCGAGTCCTTCGACAAGATGGGCTGGGGCAGCGCGGGCATGTACACCATCGGCGCGCTCGAACTGGCCGGTGCGGTCGCGCTGCTGGTGCCGGTCCTGCAGTCGGTGGCGGCGCTGGCGCTGAGCGCGCTCATGGTGGGAGCGTTCGTCGTCCAGCTCACCGCCTTCGACGGCCAGAACGCGGCGACCCCGCTGATCCTCATGGTGCCGCTCGCGCTGATCGCCTGGGCCCGGCGCGGCCACAACGCGGACCTGCTGCGGCTGGTGCGGGGCGGGGGACACCGAGCGTGAGCTTCGCGGGCACCGCGGGCGACGTCGGCCGGGCGCGGGGGCTCGGTCGGCGTCACGGGTGTGGGTGTGGACACTGGGGTGGTTGATGCCCTGGGTGTGCGTCCGCGGGGGCGGGGGCGGCGCCGGCGGGGTGCTGCCGTGGGTGGCTCAGCGCCCTCGGGAGCGTCCGCCCGGTTCGCCGAAGCCGCTGGGGCCGCCCAGACGGCCTGGGCTGCTCGGGCCGCCGGGGGTGCCTGGGCTGCCCGGACCGCCAGGGGCGCCTGGCCCGCCTCGGCCACCCAGCGGGCCCGGACCGCCCAGACCCCGCAGTCGTTCCATCTCGCGGCGGTCCCGCTTGGTGGGGCGGCCGGTGCCGCGGTCGCGGAGGCCGGCCGGGGCCGTGGCCTCGCGGGGCGGCGGCGGAGGAGAGTTGTCGATGTAGCACTGGGCGGCGACCGGGGCGCCGACGCGCTTGCGGATCAGGCGCTTGACGATGACGATCCGTTCCCGGCCTTCGTTCCGCAGACGCACCTCGTCACCGACGCGCACGGAGTGGGCGGGCTTCACCCGCTCGCCGTTGACGTGGACGTGGCCGCCACGGCAGGCGGTGGCACCGAGAGAGCGGGTCTTGATCAGACGGACGGCCCAGATCCAGCTGTCGATCCGCACCGTCTCGCCGGCTGCCGGACCGGCGGCCTCGGCGGCGGCCACCGCGGCGGCGACCTCCGGGTCGGTCGGCTGTGTGTCCCGCCGGGTGTCGGCGGCTCCGGAACCCTCGGCGTCCGGGGCGGGGGCGGTACCGCCCGGGCCACCGGTGCCACGGTTCACGTTCTCGTCCGCGTTTTCGGGAGCCAAAGCCATAGGCCGACCCTAACGCGCCGGGGCGGTGGATCTGGACGCATTTTTCCGCCCGCTCGCCTCTCCGGCATACCGTGACCGGTATGGACGACAGCAGCGCCCTGGCGCGGCTCGACCGGCGTATCGCGGGCTGCAGGGCCTGCCCTCGCCTCGTCGAGTGGCGGGAGGAGGTGGCCCGTACCAAGCGGGCCGCGTTCGCGGACTGGACGTACTGGGGGCGGCCGGTGCCCGGTTTCGGGCCGGCCGACGCCCGACTGGTGATCATCGGGCTGGCCCCGGCCGCGCACGGAGGCAACCGCACGGGTCGCATGTTCACCGGCGACCGTTCCGGAGACCTGCTCTACCAGGCGCTGTACGACGTCGGGCTGGCCTCGCAGCCCACCTCCGTCAGCGCCGACGACGGCCTGGAACTGTACGGCGTGCGTGTCACCGCGCCCGTGCACTGCGCCCCGCCCGCCAACAAGCCCACCCCGGGCGAACGCGACACCTGCCGGTCCTGGCTGGTGCAGGAACTGAAACTGCTGCGCCCGACGATCAGGGCCGCCGTGATCCTCGGCGCCTTCGGCTGGCAGGCGGCGCTGCCCGCGTTCGCCGACGCGGGCTGGGCCGTGCCCCGGCCCCGCCCGGCCTTCGCCCACGGCGCGCGCGTCACCCTCGCGGATCTGGACGGTGCAGGCGGCGCAGGCGGCCCAGCAGGCCGGGGCGGCCCGGATGCTCCGGAGGGCTCCGCCGGCCTGGATCTGTTCGGCTGCTTCCACGTCAGCCAGCGCAACACCTTCACCGGCCGGCTCACCCCCGAGATGCTGCGCGACGTCCTGCGCACGGCGGCACAGGCGGCCGGCCTACTGCCGTAGCGGACCCCGGACCGTGCGAACAGGCTGGGCCACTGCCGTAGCCGACCCCGGACCGTGCGAACAGGCCGGGCCACTGCCGTAGCCGAGACCCCGGGCAGAGCGAATAATCCGGCTAGCCGTAGCCGTAGCCGTAGCCGTAGCCGGTCCCGGTCCGGTCCGGGGAGCAGGCGCCGCTCTCAGAGGGCTTCGGCGTCGTCGCCGAACAGGTGCCGTACCGTCGAGCGGTAGTTGGCGCGGACGTGCTCAAGCGTGTGATCGCGGGCGCGGTCCGGGTCGCCGGAGGCGATGGCGTCGTACAAGTCTCGGTGTTCGGTGAGGAGTTGGGGCCACTCCTCGTTCTGCCGGGTGAGCCAGCGCAGGCGGCCGTCGACCGGTTCCATGACCGAGGTGAGCAGGCCGTTGCCGGCCATGGCCAGGATCCGGGTGTGGAAGCGGGTGTTGATGTCCGTGATCGCCTCGGCCTCGCCGGCTTTCGTCGCCGTTGCCGCCTCGTTCAGCAGCTCGCGCAGTTCCGCCAGTGCCTCGGGCGTCGCCCGGGCAGCGGCCAGTCCGGCCGCGTAGACCTCCAACGCCTCGCGCAGCTCGAAGAGTTCCTTGACGTCGGCCGGGGTCAGCCGGCGCACGACCGTGCGGCGCGCCGACTCGAAGAGGATGAAGCCCTCGGCGACCAGGGCGCGGATCGCTTCCCGTACCGGCACCCGGGAGACACCGAAACGCTCGGCCAGCTCACGCTCGACGAGCCGGTCACCAGGGAGGAGCCGGCCCGCGATGATGTCCTGCCGCAGGGTGGCCAGGACACGCTCGCGCACTGCGCCGAGGGGTTCGGGCTTGGCCGTCGAAGGGCTCGTCGTGGGGCTCATGAGGTTCATCTTCGCCGACTCGGACCTGCTTTTACGGAGAAGTAACGGCAACGACATCGGTCCGGGCTCTTGACGACGAGAGGATGAGGCAGTTTGGTATACCAAACGAACGGCCGCCGTCCTCCTCCGTCCCTACGTTCAGGGAGGCCCCGTGTCTCTAGCCGACCGCGCCGAAGCCCCAGGCGCCACCGAGTTCGTCCCCGACCCGCGCCTCACCAACGAGGACCTCGCCCCCGCCAAGCAGCGGAACTGGAAGGTCTTCGACCTGTTCGCCATGTGGATGTCCGACGTCCACAACCTCGGCAACTACACCTTCGCCGCAGGTCTGTTGGTCCTCGGCATGAACGTCTGGCAGGTCTTCTCGTCCCTGCTGGTCGGTTTCGTGGTGATCTTCATCGGCATGAACTGGATGGGCCGGATCGGCCAGCGCCACGGCGTGCCCTTCCCGGTCGTCAGCCGCATCAGCTTCGGCATCTGGGGTGCCAACATCCCCGCGCTGATCAGAGCCGTGATCGCCATCATGTGGTACGGCATCCAGACCTATCTGGCCTCCGTCGCCGTCAACGTGATGCTGCTGGCGGCCTGGCCCGGCCTGGAGTCGATGACGCACAACTCCTTCCTCGGCCTGGACTCCCTCGGCTGGATCTCCTTCCTCTCCCTCTGGCTGATCCAGGCACTGATCATCAGCCGGGGCATGGAGTCCGTGCGCAAGTTCCAGGACTTCTGCGGTCCCGCGATCTGGATCGTGATGATCGCGCTGGCCCTCTGGGTCCTGGCCAAGGCCAACTGGAGCATCTCGCTCACCTCCACCCCGCACCCGGTCTCCGTCGGTGAGCAGTGGCGGCAGTGGTTCGGCGCGATCGGCCTGATCATCGCCACCTACGGCACCCTGATGCTCAACTTCTGCGACTTCTCCCGCTTCGCACCCGACTACCGGACCGTCCGGCGCGGCAACTTCTGGGGTCTGCCCATCAACTCGACCGCCTTCGTCGTCGTCTCCGTCATCGTCACGGCCGGCTCGCTGAAGGTCTTCGGCAAGGCGATCACCGACCCGGCCGAGCTTGTCGCCAAGGTCGGCAACACCTGGGTGCTGGTGGTCGCCGCGCTGACGTTCGCCGTCGCCACCATGGGCGTCAACATCGTCGCCAACTTCGTCTCACCGGCGTACGACCTGGCCAACGTCTGGCCGCAGAAGATCACCTTCAAGGTCGGCGGCATGATCAGCACGGTCGCCGCGCTGGTCGTCACCCCCTGGAACCTCTTCTCCAACCCGACGGTGGTCAACTACTTCCTCGGCGGACTCGGCGCCTTCCTCGGACCGCTGTTCGGCGTGATCATGGTCGACTACTACGCCGTCAAGCGCGGCCGGGTGAACGTGGACGAGCTCTTCGACGCCACCCCCGGCTCCCGCTACCACTACACCAAGGGCGTCAACCCCAAGGCGCTGTGGGCGTTCCTGCCCTCCGCCGGGGTCGCCGCGGTGCTGGCGCTGGTGAAGACCTTCAGCGACGTGGCGCCGTACTCCTGGTTCATCGGCACGGCACTGGGAGCCGGGCTGTACATGGTGCTGTGCCGCGACGAGCGGGCCCGGACGGCCGGGACGGAGGTCTGACGAACGTGCGGATCGTCATCACCAACTGCAACACCACGCAGGAGATGACCGAGGAGATCCTCCGTGGTGCCCGGGCCGCCGCCGCTCCGGGCACCACCGTGGCCGGACTCACCCCCACCTGGGGCCCGGCGTCGGCCGAGGGCTGGCTCGACAGCTACCTCTCCGCGGCCGCCGTCCTCGACACCCTGCGCACCTACGACGGGCCGCCGTACGACGCCGTCGTCATGGCCGGCTTCGGCGAGCACGGACGGGAAGGCGTCCGGGAGTTGGTCGACGCGCCGGTGGTCGACATCACCGAGGCCGCCGCCCACCTCGCCTGTCTTCTCGGACGGCGCTACGGCGTCGTCACCACCCTCGACCGGTCCTGTGGCCAGATCGAGGACAGCCTGGAGACCGCCGGCGTGGCCCGCAACTGCGCCGTCGTCACCGGCACCGGCCTCGGCGTCCTCGATCTCGCGGACGACCCGGCACGCACCGAGGCCGCCTTCCTCTCCGCCGCCGAACGAGCACGCGAGGCCGGCGCCGAGGTCCTGGTGCTGGGCTGCGCCGGGATGACGGGACTTCAGCGGGTGGTGGGGGAGAAGCTCGGGCTCCCGGTCGTCGACGGGGTCGGCGCGGCGGTGAAGCTCGCGGAGTCGCTGGTCACGCTGGGGCTCACGACGAGCCGCACGGGCGGGTACGCGAAGCCGCTGCCGAAACGGAGGACGTGGGGCCGACCGCCGGCCTGAACGCCCGCAAGCCGCGAGGATCAAGCCGCGAGGATCAAGCCGCGAGGATCAAGCCGCAAACGTCGAGCCGCAAGGCTCAAGGCCGCCAGACATACCGCACGTCCGGCTCCCGCTCCTCGTTCGCGCTGCCGTCCGTGTACTCGGCGGCGACGAATCCGTGGCGCTCGTAGAACCGGTGGGCGGGCTTGTTGACCTGGAAGGTCCACAGGTTCAGCCCACCGGGACTGCGCTCCTTGGCCAGCGCGACGAACCGGTCGCCGATGCCGCGCCCCCGCCAGTCGGGGTGGAGATAGAGCTGCGACAGCAGATCCCCGGCGAGCACCATCATGCCGACGACGCCGGCGCCGCCACCCGCCTCGGCGACCCAGGTCTCCCGCGACGGCACCACGACGTCCCGGATGTACTCACGCACCTCGTCGTCGGAGCGCGCCCGGACGACCGAGGGCAAGGCGGCGGTGTACGACCGCAGCCAGACTTCCGCGACAGCGGCCGCATCCGGGCCGTCCGCTCGGCGCAGCACCACGTCCGTCCGGTCACCAGCGCTCACGAACGCGCCTCCTCGGTTACGACGGCCGCGGCCGTGATCGCCAACTCCTGCTCCTCGCCCGATGATCGGCCATGGCCGGCCGTGACCGCATCCGAATATCCATGACGCCTGCGACGCGTATCCATGACGCCCGTGAGGCGCATCCATGACGCCTGCGACGCGTATCGACGGCACCTGCGACGCGCGGTTTCGGCAGGGGCGTCCGCGGGGTTGGCGTAATCGTCTCGCGGGTCGAGTGGCGCGCGCATACGCTCGCCGCGACTTCGCACCGCGGTCCCACTCCACCCCACATCCCCAAGCCACCCGCCGGAGCCGCTCATGCCGTCCGACACCGACCGGACGTTCCTGGACACCGTCGCCGACCGCCTCGCCGCCCTCCCCACCGTCCTGGCCGTCGCCCTCGGCGGATCCCGGGCCCAGGGCACCCACACGCCGGAGAGCGACTGGGACCTCGCCGTCTACTACCGGGGCCCGTTCGACCCCGGCCACCTGCGTGCCGTCGGTTGGGAAGGGGAGGTGTCGGAGGTCGGCGGCTGGGGCGGGGGCGTGTTCAACGGCGGGGCCTGGCTGACCATCGACGGACGGCGGGTCGACGTGCACTACCGGGACCTGGACGTCGTGGAGCACGAGCTGGCCGAGGCGGAGCAGGGGCGGTTCAAGGTGGAGCCGTTGCTGTTCCATCTCGCCGGGATCCCCACCTACCTCGTCGTCGCCGAGCTGGCCGTCAACCAAGTACTGCGCGGACGGCTGCCCCGGCCCGGCTCCTACCCCGACGCGCTGCGCCGCACCGCCCCGGAGCGCTGGTCCGGCACCGCCCGCGCGACGCTCGGCTACGCCAAGGCCCATCACGCCCCGCACGGCCGTCTCACCGAGGTCGCCGGTGCCCTGGCCACCGCCGCGGTGCAGGCCGGCCACGCGGTGCTCGCGGCGCGCGGGGAGTGGGTGACGAACGAGAAGCGGTTGCTGGAGCGGGCCGGGCTGCGCCGGATCGACGAGGTGGTGGGCGCGCTGCGGCCGGAGCCGGACGCCCTGGTGCGTGCCGTGGCGGATGCCGAGGGAACCCTGGGGCTGAGGTCGGACCGATAACCTGAAGACTCCCCGGTCCTTCGTGACCGGGGTGCGCGAGGAGCGCAAGCTGAAGCTTGTCGTGATGAGCGGTTCCCCGCCTGAAGGGCGGACCGCGTTCAATCTCATACTCTCGCTCCAGACTCCTGCTCATCGCCCACGGCACCGGCATCATCGAGCGCGACCTGCCGCTCCTCGCCCGCACCGGCGGCCGTGCTGCGGTGGCGACCGCACCCCGTGGCTACCTCAAGTTCGCCTGGCCCGACATCACTCCGGTACGGGCCCTGCGCGCGATCGGCGTCCCCGTCGGGCTCGCCACGGACGGAGCCGCCTCCAACAACTCCCTCGACGTCTGGGAGTCGATGGCTCTGACATCCCTGGTCCAGAAGTCCACCGAGGGCGACCCGCGCTGGCTGACCTCCCGTCAGGCCCTGCACCACGCGACCCTGCAGAGCGCCCGCGCCGTCGGCCTCGGCGACAGCGTCGGCACCCTCGCTCCAGGCCGGCGTGCCGACATCATCCTGGTCGACCTCACCGGCCCGCACACCCGGCCCGTCCACGACCTCGCCGCCACCCTCGTCCACAGCGCCCGCTCGGCCGATGTCCGCACCACCATCGTCGACGGCCGGATCCTCATGCGCGACCGCGAGCTGCTGACCCTCGATGTGCCCGCCATCGCCGCCGAGTTGGAGCGACGCCTGCCCGCACTTACGGACCGGAGCCACGGGGAGCGCGTCCAGGAGTACGACACCTGAATACGGCCCCGCCGCATTCCCCTCCACAGCGCCCGGAAAAAAATCTCGGCGCGCGGCGATGAGTCTCGCTCGCCCCGGCGGTCAGCACCCAGAACCGACCGCAGGACTGGAGGGACCATGTCGCTTCCGGAGATCGTCTCGCGTGAGCAGTGGCGGGCGGCGCGCGAGACGTTGCTGCGCAAGGAGGAGGCGGTCAGCCGGGCGCGGGAGGTGCTCAGCGCCGAGCGGCGGCAGCTGCCCATGGTGGAGATCGACCCCGAGTACATCTTCGAGGGCGGCGACGGCAAGGCCACCCTCCTCGACCTCTTCGAGGGCCGGGCCCAGCTGATCGTCCACCACTTCATGTTCGCCCCGCGGTGGGTGGCCGGCTGCCCCTGCTGCTCGGCCTTCCTCGACCAGGTCGGCCAACTGGCCCATCTGCGTGCCCGCAACACCGCCTTCGCGGCCGTCTCGCAGGCGCCCTTCACCCGGATCCTGCCGTTCAAGGCGCGGATGGGCTGGACGGTGCCCTGGTACTCCTCGTGCCACAGCGACTTCAATCGCGACTTCGAGGCGACCGTGGAGCGGGACGGGGAGCCGGTCGAGCGCCCCGGACTCAGCTGCTTCCTGCGGGAGCGCGACCAGGTCTTCCACACCTACTCGGTGTACGACGACGGGCTGGACGGACTCGGCACCGTCGCCGGGCTGCTGGACCTGACCACGCTGGGCCGGCGGCCTTACGGCAGCGACCGGCTGCGGTTCCACGACGAGTACGAGAACTGACACGGAACGTACCGTTACGGTCGCCTTACGTGTCGTTCGTGTCGCAACGTGAACGGAACCTCACGGTCCGCAATGAAACGGTGTCGGCTACGTCTCAGTCGGGTCACCAGGTGAGGCGTCCGCCCACTCCAGGGCGTTAACTCCAATGAGTACGACGCCTTCTGGAGGTGCGAGATGGTGAACGGGCGAACGGTGCTCGAGCGCTTTCCCGCCGGTGGACCGCGCGGATCGTGGCCCGCGGAGGAGTTCGCCCACGCGCGGCGACTCGAAGGGCTGCCCGCCGAGGTTGTGATGGACCTCGCCACGGACGCGTTCCTGGTGATCGTTCGTGGTGGTGACGCCGCCGAGTGAGACGGCTCGGCCGCCTTCGAGGCCGAGGCGGAGCCGGTCGCCGGGGACGCGGTTACGCGGAGAGAGGGCGGGACCAGTCCGGGGTCGTGCCGGTCACCCGGCACAGGGCCAGGTACAGAGGGATCGGCGGGGTGTAGGGGACCGTGCCCTCCGGGCGGTGGATCAGGCGGGCGGCGCGGGGGGCCAGGGCGCCGGGGGCGTAGTGGGCGGGCTTCGGCCAGGGCAGGGCGTAGTCGGAGTCCGACGGGACGATCCACCACCAGCGCGTGCCATCGGTGTACACGCACCCCACCCGGGGCAGGCGCGGGACGATCTGCTGCCCGATCCGGTCCGGCACGGCCACGGCGTCACAGCCGAGCGGCGCTGTCATGCCCTCCGGTACCGACAGCCGCAGGGGCGTCGGGTCCGGTGTGTGACGGCGGCGTCCGAGACGGACCAGGGTGTCCAGACCCATCGCCCCTCCAGGACCGTCGCCCATCGCTCCTCCGGGGCCGTCCGTGCTGCCGAGGCGGGCTCGGCTGGTGACGACGCCCCGTCCGGAGTCGCCGGCGCTGCTCGTCCGGGTTCGGCCGTAGCCGTCGGCGCTGTTCACGTACGCCCCTCCGAAGCCGTCGGACCCGTTCACGTACGCCCCTTTGAAGTCCTCGGCACCTCTCACGCCCGCTCCCTTCCGTGCTCGTGCGCCGCCGGGGTCGACGGGGCCGCGGGAGTCCCGTGCTGAGGCTTCGTCGGCTCGCCCTCGCCCGGGCCGCGCGAGGTACCCGGCTTGGGGCGCGCGCCCCAGCCGAGGTCGTTGTGCGGCTCGGCGATGTCGTGGGCCGCGTCGGTCTGCCGGGCCAGCTCGGCCCAGACCAGCAGCCCCGGCCCCTGCTCATGGGCGCCCCAGGCCCGGCACAGCGTGTCGACGAGAAGCAGTCCCCTCCCGTGCTCCTCGTCGGGCCGCTGGGCGGCCGGGTGGGGTTCACCGGGCGCACAGCCCTCGTCGCGCACGGCTATGCGCACCATGTCGTCGTGGTCGTGCAACTCACACACCACACGGCTGCTCGCGGTGTGCACGATCGCGTTGGTGACCAGCTCGGTGATGACCAGGGCCGCGTCGTCACAGGTGTCGGCGCACACCGACCAGCCGGCCAGCCGGGCGCGCGTCAGGCGTCTCGCCTGTGCGGGGGAACCCGGATGTGCGGCCAGCTCGAAGCGGAACCGGCGCTCGGCACCGTCCCCACCAGGGGATTCTGCCGTTGCCGCACCGAGACCGGAACGGTCTGCGGCGGCTTCTGTTCCTAAGGGCGCAGACGGAATCACGCTTGCCACTATCTCCCCGCCGTGAACACTTGGCAAGTGTCACTATGAAAAGTGCAGAGTGCTGTGTGACTCGGTCAAGGAGCGTGGCACACTGCTCGCAACAGCACGTCGAGCGGCGCCAATTGGGACCGTCGTCGATCCCGGCCGGATCTTCGAATGAGTCTTCGAACGGCGCCGCAGGGCTGTCGGGATTCTTTTGCCGGAGCGGGTCTGTCAGTTGGAGGTGCGACGTGAGCGAACCGCGGTCCGCGCCGACCGTGGGCCAAGTGGTCCTCGGCCGCCGCCTGCTGGACCTGCGGGAGCGCGCCGGGCTCAAGCGCGAGGACGCCGCCCGTGTCCTGCGTGTCGCCCCCGCCACCGTCCGGCGCATGGAGATGGCCGAGGTCTCCCTGAAGATCCCGTACCTGCAACTCCTGCTGAAGGCCTACGGCGTCTTGGACGACGAGGCCGACGTCTTCGTGCAGCTCGCCGAGGAGGCCAACAAGCCGGGCTGGTGGCAGCGGTTCCACGACATCATGCCGGGCTGGTTCTCCATGCACGTCAGCCTGGAGGGCGCGGCTTCCCTCATCCGCTCCTACGAGCCGCACTTCGTCCCCGGCCTGTTCCAGACCGAGGACTACGCGCGTGGCGTGCTCCGGTCCGGCGCCATCGGCCAGACGAGCCCCGACGACATCGAGCGCCATGTCGCCCTGCGCATGCAGCGTCAGGAGCTGCTCACCCGTCCCGACGCCCCCCGTTTCTGGGTGGTGATGGACGAGACCGCCCTGCGCCGCACGGTCGGCGGTCCCGAGGTGATGCGCGCACAGATCGACCGACTGCTCGAGGCCGCGAAGCTGCCCCATGTGACGCTCCAGGTCGCACCGTTCGCCAACGGGCCGCACCCGGGGACGTACGGGCCCTTCGTGCTCTTCCGGTTCGCCATGCCGGAACTGCCGGACATGGTCTACAGCGAGTACCTGACCGGCGCCGTCTATCTGGACGCGCGCTCCGAGGTGGCGACCCACCTGGAGGTCATGGACCGCATGGCGGCGCAGGCCGCTACGGCACAACGCACGAAGGAGATCCTGCGGGATCTCCGCAAGGAGCTGTGAATGGATCACATCACGTCACGCAGTCGCGTCTACAACGGCATGCCCGCGCGGGAGCTGGGCAGCGTCGGCTGGCACAAGCCCTGGAGCGGCGGCAACGGCGGCAACTGTCTGGAGGCGATGAAGCTGTCCGACGGACGGATCGCCGTACGCCAGTCGACCGACCCGGACGGTCCGGCGCTGATCTACACCACGGACGAGATGACCGCCTTCATCGAGGGTGCGAAGGCGGGGGAGGCGGACTTCCTGCTCTCCTGACCCGATCGGCTTGTTTTTACTTCTTGCTCGACCACCTTGCTCGACCATCTTGCTCGACCTCGATGCCCTGGTCCCCACCCGCCGCGATCCGAGAAGCGAACGCAGAAGCCGGAGAAGCAGGAGAAGCAGGAGAAACAACCGCAGAAACACCCTGAGGAGCGATCCGCGAAGCAACCTGGGAAGCGACGCGCGAAGCCGTCCGAGAAGCGCGCTCCTCGAAGCAACCCGTGAAGCAACCCGTGAAGCAACGTCAGAAGCCGCCCTGGAAGCCGTGCGGGCGCCGTCACTCAGGCGGCAGCACCCCGCACAGTGCCTCCAGGGCGGCTGTGTAGGCGTGTTCCGGCGGGGTGGCGTACCCGACAACCAAGCCGTCCGCCGCCGGCATGTCCGTCTCCGGATGCCGGAAGGCGGCGAGGCCGTCCAGGGCGACGCCATGCCAGGCGGCCGCCTTCACCGTGGACCGCTCGGTGCCGGGCGGCAGCCGCAGCACCGCGTGCAGCCCGGCCGCGATGCCGGTCGCCTCGATGTGCGGCGCGTGCGCGGCGAGTGCCGCGACCAGCCGGTCACGGCGGCGCCGGTAGTGCTGCCGCATCCGCCGCACATGACGGTCGTACGACCCCGAGACCACGAAGTCCGCGAGCGCGAGCTGCTCCGGCACGCTCGCCCACGCCTCCCGCTCGCCCTTGACCGCGAGCACCGGCGCGACGTACCGCTCCGGCAGGACCATCCAGCCCAGCCGCAGCGCGGGCGACAGGCTCTTGCTGACCGAGCCGATGTGGATCACCCGCTCGGGATCGAGACCCTGGAGCGCGCCGACGGGCTTGCGGTCGTACCGGAACTCACCGTCGTAGTCGTCCTCCAGAACCACCGTCCCACGCGCGCGTGCCCAGTCGATCACCGCGGCCCGCCGCTCCGGATGCAGCGGACCCCCGGTCGGGAACTGGTGCGCGGGCGTGAGCAGCACCGCCCGCTCCCGCCCCAGTTCCGCCACGCGCGCCCCGTGCTCGTCCAGTGGAAGCGGTACGGTCCGTACGCCCGCGGCCGCGAGCACCTCCCGGTGGAAGCCCAGTCCGTACGCCTCCACGGCCAGCGGACCGCGCAGCACACCGCCGCCTCCCGGCCCGCCAGGCCTGCTCGGCCCGCCCTGTGCGAACAGCAGTCTCAGCGCGGGCGCGAAGCCGGAGCAGACGACGATCCGGTCGGGCGTCGTGCGTACGCCCCGCGCGCGTGCGAGGTACTCGGTGAGCGCCTCGCGCAGCTCGCGCCGCCCGGCGGGATCCCCTGGCCCGAACGCCTCGTTCGGCGCCGCCTGCAGAGCCCTGCGGTAGGCGGCCGACCAGGCAGCTCGAGGGAAGGCCGACGCGTCCGGCGTGCCCTGCCTGAGGTCGTGCCGCAACCCACGCGCGCGTGCGGGGGTCTTCTTGGGCACCCGCTCGGCGGGGCGCAGCGGCTGCGCACGGTCCGCGACCCGGGTGCCCGAGCCCTGGCGGGCGGTCAGCCAGCCCTCCGCGACCAGTTCCGCGTACGCGTCGGCGACCGTGTTCCGGGCCACGCCCAGGTCCGCGGCGAGTGACCGGTACGGCGGCAGCCGCGTGCCGGGCGCCAGCCGGCCGTTGCGCACGGCCTCGCGCAACGCCTGGATCAACGCGGCCCGCCGCCCGCCGGGCCCGGTCAGATCCAGGTGCAGGTCGGACCCGATCCGCTCCGCCGAATTGACCCATGAATCAGTCATGGAAATGCACCCTACAGCCGGTCTTTCCGGCCCGTAGGTTGAAGCACACGACGACGAACACGACGCACACGACGCCCACCGCCTCTGCCGCTGCCTCTGTCGGCACCGCCACCGCGATCACCGGGGCCGAGACTGCCCGCACGCGCCTGGACTTCGCGAAGTCCGTTCCGAAGGTCTTCCGCGCCCTCATCGGCTTCGACGCCGCCGCCCGCACGGGTCTGGACCCCGCGCTGGTCGAGCTGATCCAGATCCGCGCCTCGCACCTCAACCACTGCGCCTACTGCCTCCACATGCACACCAACGACGCCCGAAAGGCCGGCGAGAGCGAGGACCGGCTGCACATGGTCGCCGTCTGGCGCGAGGCCCGGCACTTCTTCACCCCGAAGGAGCAGGCGGCCCTCGCCCTGACCGAGGCGGTCACCCTCGTCGCCGACGCGGGCGTGCCCGACGACGTCTACGCCCAGGCGGCCGCCCAGTTCGACGAGCAGGAACTTGCCCACGTCCTCGCCCTGATCCTCACGATCAACACCTGGAACCGAGTGGCCCTCGCCACGGGCAAGGTCGCGGGAGCGGACGAGCGGAACAAGTGACAGCCGGCCGTCACGCCGATGACCGTTCCGGCTCGGCGGCCGGCTCAAGCCGCCCCACGGCCCCACGGACCCACGGACCCACGGCCCCACGGACCCACGGCCTCACGGATCCACGGCCATACGGTCACACGGTCATCGGGCGGTCGTGCGGGGATATCGGCGCCGGCAGAACCGAACGGCCCGTCAGATAGTGGTCGACGGCCGCGGCCGCGGCCCGTCCCTCCGCGATCGCCCACACGATGAGCGACTGCCCGCGGGCCGCGTCCCCGGCCGCGAACACCCCGCGCACGTTCGTCGCGAAGCCACGGTCCCGGGCGATCGTGCCGCGGGGCTCCATCCTCAGCCCCAGCTGATCGATGATCCCGTCCTCGCGATCGGGCCCGGAGAAGCCGAGCGCGAGCAGGACCAGGTCGGCGGGCAGCGCCTGTCCACTGCCCGAAACCGGCTGACGCCGCTCGTCGACCTCGACCAGATGCAGCGACCGCACATGCCCCCTCCCGTCCCCGTCGAAGTGAAGCGTGGACGCCGCGAACAAGCGCGCGTCCGCGTCCGCCGCGGGAGCCGTCCGCAGGTCCCGCGCCTCCTCGTGCGCGGCCGACAGCCGGTAGACCTTCGGGTACGTCGGCCACGGCTCGGCCTCCTCGTCCCGCTCCGCGCCCGGCTGCGCGTAGATGTCCAGCTGGGTCACGGAGGCGGCCCCGTCCCGTACCGCGGTCCCCAGACAGTCCGCCCCGGTGTCCCCACCCCCCACGATCACCACGTGCTTGCCCGCCGCGGACAGCGGGGAGACCTCCAGGTCCCCCTCACACACCCGGTTGGCCAGCGGCAGATACTCCATCGCCTGGTGTATCCCGTCCAACTCCCGGCCCGGCACCGGAAGTTCCCGCCACGCCGTGGCGCCCGTGGCGATCACCACGGCGTCGTACCGTGCCCGCAACTCCGCCGCCGGGACATCCCGCCCGACCACCGTCGACGTACGGAACCGCGTCCCCTCCGCCCGCATCTGCTCCAGCCGGCTCTCCAGATGCCGCTTCTCCATCTTGAACTCGGGGATGCCGTACCGCATCAGCCCGCCGACCCGGTCGTCCCTCTCGTACACGGCCACGGTGTGCCCGGCCCGCGTCAGCTGCTGCGCGGCGGCGAGCCCGGTCGGCCCCGAGCCGATCACCGCGACGGTCTTCCCGGTCAGCCGGTCCGGAGGCCGGGGCGGGATGAAGCCCTCCTCCCAGGCCCGGTCGGCGATCGCGCACTCGACGTTCTTGATGGTGACGGCCGGCTGATTGATCGCGAGCACACACCCCGCCTCGCACGGCGCCGGACACAGCCGACCCGTGAACTCGGGGAAATTGTTCGTGGCGTGCAGCCGGTCACTCGCCGCCCGCCAGTCCTCCCGCGACACCAGGTCGTTCCACTCGGGGATCAGATTGCCCAGCGGGCACGCGTCGTGGCAGAACGGGATACCGCAGTCCATGCACCGGTCCGCCTGCTTGCTGATGATGGGCAGCAGCGCGCCCGGGACGTAGACCTCGTCCCAGTCCCGGACCCGTTCCTCGACGGGCCGCCGCGGCCACTCCTGGCGCGGCGTGTTCATGAACCCCTTGGGATCCGCCATGGCCGGCTACCTCGCGTACACGTACCGGGGTACTGCGATCACGGCGGGCCGTGCGTCCTCGGGCGGCACTCATCCGGCATCCACGTGGCCGTACGGCGCTCTCGTTCGGCACTCTCACGACGCTCTCGCGGCACTCTCCCGGCCACGATACGTCCCCGCCGTCACCTGCGCAGAGCGGCGGACGGCGCTGACCGCGAGGCAGCCTCCCACGCGTGGCGGGCCTGCTGCCCCAAACCGCTCAAGGAACGGCCGGCGCCTGTGAGGGGAGGGGAGCAGGAGGCTCAGGCCAGGGCGAGCACGTACGCGAGGGCGGCAGCCGCGGAGGCGACGGTCCGGACGTGGTTCCAGAAGGTCCATTCGCGCACGTAGGACGGCCAGTACTCGGCCGCCTCCGCGGCACCCGGCGTCATCCGGGCGAGTCTGTCGTTGCGCGGCACGTTCGCGACCACGGTCAGTCCGAAGGAACCGAACAGATACAGCGCGCTGCCCAGCAGCAGTTCCACCTTCCCGTCGGCCGGCCACACCACGAACGTCACCACGGCGATCATCGCGCACAGCACCGCCGTACCCGCGAACACCAGCATGAAGGCGGGCGCCACCGCGGCCACGTTGATCGCGTTCATCGCCGCCACGCCCTGCGCGGGCGGCAGCGAGGCCAGGCCCCGCATCACGAACGTCGAGAACGCACAGAAGACGCCCGCCACCAGCCCGGCCCCCAGGACCCCCAGCACCGCCAACACGAAGAACGGCCCCTCGACCATCTCCACACCCCGCTTTCACGTCGCCCCGACCGACCACCCCACAACCCGTCACCCCGAGTGAACTCCCAAACCCCGCCTCCTGCCCATGTCCGAGGGCCGCCGGCCCATACGCCGGCGTCCACCGCCCGCCTCACCCTGCCTCCGCAACCTCCCCCCACCCCCGCAGCACGCCCTCCACGACCCCCGCGATCCGCCGCCGCGCCTCATACCTGTGCAGGCCCGTCATCAGCAGCTGGTCGTACGGCGTGTCCACGTGCCGTACGGAGGCCACGACCGCCGAGATCACCGCTCCCTCCGACAGCGCTCGCCCGGCCGCACTGCGCCCCACCCGCCCGCTGCCCCGCGCGGACGCGTGCGCCGCGATCTCCCGGGCCCGCTCCTGCGGACACCCGGGGAACAGCCGCCGGATCTCGGCTGCGAAGGCGGTGGCGAAGCGCTCGTCCTCCGCCTTCCTGCGCCTCGCGTCCCGTACCCGCCGACGGCGCCGTGCCTCGGCGTCCGCCAGGCACCGTGCCTCGGCCCGCGCCAGGGCGTCCTCCTCCACGAGCACGCCCTGCCGTTCGTACCGGCTCCGGCGCCGGTTGTACCGCACCACCACCGCCGACAACGTACTCTCCTCCCGCGACCGGCGGGTCAGCGCGGTGTCGCCACGCGGCAGGAGCACCAGGTGCCCCAGGTCGGCGCAGTCGAGACAGCGAGGCGCCCCGTCCTCCAGCACGAGCAGCGACAGCGGCCCACGCCGGCACCCGGCACAGCGCTTGCGCCGCAGCGGCTGGACGACGACAAGTCCGCCGACGGAGAGGGAAGTTGTGAGTCGTGCCATACGCGCTTCATTCCCCGTCCGCACCCACCGCTCCCACGCCGGTCTCCGGCCGCGCCAGGCATCATGGGCGCGTGCGACTCGAAGCGATCACCTGGGACCGGCTCGCGGAGCTGCTGGCCGACCGGCTCGTCGAGCTGGAGCCGGGCGACGGCGGAGCCTGGCCGCGTGTGGGCTTCGACGGGGCGCCTGCCGCCCGCCCAGGTGACCTGGCCGAGCGCGTCGCCGGGGCGCTGCGCGTGCGCGGCCGGCCGTCGCTCGTCGTCGGCTCCGAGGGCTTCCTGCGCCCCGCCTCACTGCGCCTGGAACACGGTCGGCGGGACGCGGAGTCGTACTACAGCGGCTGGTTCGACACGAACGCCCTCTGGCGCGAGGTCTTCTGCCCGCTCGACCCCGGAGGCGACGGCCATGTCCTGCCCGACCTGTGGG
Organism: Streptomyces sp. NPDC002520; assembly: GCF_053595235.1. Taxonomy (NCBI): domain Bacteria; kingdom Bacillati; phylum Actinomycetota; class Actinomycetes; order Kitasatosporales; family Streptomycetaceae; genus Streptomyces; species Streptomyces sp. NPDC002520. The sequence goes on from NZ_JBSFXG010000009.1 coordinate 212,109, forward strand.
ACCCGGCCACCGACCGCGCCACCCGCAGCTCCTACGTCCAGCTACCGCCGGGCGGGATCCTGCTGCTGCACGGTCCCCTCCTTCTGCGTCACTGGTTCCCCTTCGACCTGACCGTCCACGTCCTCCTCTCTCGGGGCGCCCTTCGCCGCCGTACCCCCGAGGCCGACCACTGGACGCTCCCCGCCTTCGAGCGCTACGAGGCCGAGACCGACCCGGCCGGCACGGCCGATGTCCTGGTGCGCGCGGACGATCCTCGGCACCCCGCCTGGAACGGCTGAGCCGCGGGCCCCGGGCACGCCTCCTCCGCGAGCTGTCGGCCCTCTCGGCGTGACGGCGTCAGAGCCAGCCGTTGCGCCGGAAGCCCCGGTACAGCGCGGCGCAGGCGAGCGCCATCACGCCCATGACGAGCGGGTAGCCGAACCGCCACCGGAGTTCCGGCATGTGGTGGAAGTTCATGCCGTACACCCCGCAGACCATCGTCGGCACGGCGATCACCGCCGCCCAGGCAGTGATCTTCCGCATGTCCTCGTTCTGCGCGACCGTCACCTGCGCGAGGTGCGCCTGCAGGATGGAGTTGAGCAGGTCGTCGAACGCGGCGATCTGGTCCTTGGCCCGCATCAGATGGTCCAGCACGTCCCTGAAGTAAGCCTGTATCTCGGGGGCGACGACCGCTATCGGCCGGGAGGCCAGATCCTCCACGGGGCGTGCGAGCGGCACCACCGCCCGCTTCAGTTCGAGGAGTTCACGCTTCATCTGGTAGATGCGTCCCGGATCCGTCCGCTCGCCGCTCTCCGAGAACACGTCCGCCTCGACCTGGTCGATGTCGCCCTGCACCGCGTCCGTGACGTTCAGATAGTCGTCGACGACATGGTCGGCGATCGCGTGCAGCACCGCCGCCGGCCCCTTCGCGAGCTGCTGCGGATCCGCCTCCAGTTCCTCACGCAGCGGCCCCAGCGAGCCATGCCGACCGTGCCGCACCGTGATGACGAAGTCCTCACCGACGAACACCATGATCTCGCCGGTGTTCACCACCTCGCTCGTCGCCGTCAGCTGCTCGTGTTCCACGTAGCAGACGGTCTTGAACACCGCGAAGAGCGTCTCCCCGTACCGCTCCAGCTTCGGGCGCTGATGGGCCTCGACCGCGTCCTCCACCGCCAGCGGATGCAGGTCGAACAGCTCGGCGATGCCGGCGAACTCCCCGTCGGTCGGTTCGTGCAGCCCCAGCCAGACGAAACCGTCGCCGCGCTTGCGCACCATCTTCACGGCATCCACCAGGTCGGCGCACCCCGGTACCCGGACGCCGTCCTGATACATCACGCAGTTCACCACCGAGGAACCCAGCGGCGACCTGGCGGGGTGGCTCAGGTCCACGCGTGACCGCTGCCGGGTCAGCCGCGCCACCTTGCGCAGGCCACCGACCCTGCTCAGCCTCGTGACCTTCCGCAGATTCCCCGCCATGGACATCTGGGTCTCCTTGCCTGGATCTCCTCGCAGAACGCTTTCGCGTCTTGCCCGGAAAGTCTGCCAGCCCTGCGCAAGGGGCGCGTAAGCCTGTGGGAACAGGACGTTCCGCTTTGTTCCCGCCTGTGGACGGAGCGTCGGCAGCTTCGGACAACACGGGCGACTGGGATGATCGCGGCATGACGCGATCCGACGGGTACCTGCTCGACAACCAGCAGACGGAGGCGGGAGAGCGCTTCGACGCCTTCGCCACCCTCTTCGATCCCACGACGTTCCGGCACCTTGAAGCCTGCGGACTCGGACCCGGCTGGCGCTGCTGGGAGGTAGGGGCCGGCGGCACTTCCGTGGTGTCCTGGCTCGCCAAGAAGGTCGGTCCCACCGGCAAGGTGGTCGCCACCGACATCGACACCTCGCGGCTTACCGCCGTGGACCGGTACCCGGTGGAGGTGCGGGTCCACGACGTGGGCGCGGAGGAGCCTCCGGGCGAGGGCTTCGACCTCGTGCACGCCCGTCTGGTCCTCGTCCATGTCCCGGACCGGGAGAGGGCGCTGCGGTCCATGGTCAAGGCACTGCGGCCCGGCGGACGACTGCTGATCGAGGACGCCGATCCCGCCCTGCAGCCCCTCATCTGCCCCGACGAGTACGGCCCCGAGCAGCAGCTCGCCAACCGGCTGCGGCAAGGCTTCCGCAAACTGCTCGCCCGCCGAGGCGCCGACCTGGAGTACGGCCGCAAGCTCCCGCGCCTGCTCCGCGAGGCCGGACTGCACGGGGTGGAGGCCGACGCGTACTTTCCCGTCACGTCGCCCGCCAGCGCGGCGCTGGAGTCCGCCACGGTCCGCCAGATCCGCGACCAGCTCGTCGCCGCTGGCCTGGCCACCGACGTGGAGATCGACCGGCACCTGGCCAACGTGGAGGCGGGCGGCATGGACCTGGCGACGGCGCCGATGATCTCGGCGTGGGGCCGCAAGGGGTAGGCCGTAAGGGACAGGACGAGGAGGCGCAGGGGGCAAAGGGCCGGGCGTCTGCGTTCTGCCGTGCAGCCGGTGCGGCGAGGCTCCACCGGGGCCGGCCGTGACGAGGGGGCGAATGTCGGGCGTACGGGTGCCGGGCGTGTGTGTGGGGTGTGCGTGGGTGTGCGTGTGCCAGGTGTGCGGGTGAGGGGCCTGGTGCGGACCCGGTGGGCTGCCACGCCGGAGTTCGGACCGGCTGGCGCCGGGTGGAGTCGAGGCTTGCCGGTGCCGGGTGGGGCCTCGAACCGCTGGTGCACGGCCGGCGCCGACTTCAGGCCGGGTGTCTGCCTACGGGCGTGAGCCCCGGCTCCCGGTGCCCCGATGCGGTGGCCTGCCACCCACGCGTTCCACCGCCCGCGCGCCCGCCCGGCATCCGTCCCGCGCCGCCTCCTCGGGATCCGCACCCGCGAGCAGCGCGGCGAGGAAGGAGCCGGTGAAGGCGTCACCGGCGCCGGTGGTGTCCCGGGGCGTCGCCGCCGCTGCCGGAACCCGGGCCAGCACGCTTCCGGACCGGGCCAGCAGCGCCCCGTCCGCACCCGACTTGGCCACCACCAGCGGGACGACCCGGCTCAGCTTGGTCGCCGCGTCCGCCCAGTCGGACAGCCCGGTCAGCAGACACGCCTCGTCCCGGCTGGGCAGCAGCACGTCCAGCCCGTCCGCGAACGCCAGGAAACGGTCCACGCCCAGCTCGACGAGGAAGCCCGCCGACGCCGGATCCATACTCACCGGCACCCCACGCGCGCGTGCCGCAGCGAGCGCCACCTCCGCGAGTGCCCGGCTTGGCTCCGAGAACAGCAGGTAGCCCGAGAGATGCAGCCGGGCGACACCGTCGAGCAACTCGTCCGACCAGTCGGCGGGCTCGAGCCGCAGCGAGGCGCCGCTGTCCGTGAGGAACGCGCGCTCGGCCGACGCACCGGTGTCGACGAGGCAGATCACCGTACCGGTCGCGGCCTGCGGATCGACCACCAGCCGCGGCCGCACACCGGCCGCGACCAGTTCGCGCTCGTGCCACTGCGCCGCATCCGCACCGACCCGACCCAGCAGCCGTACGTCCGCACAGCCCCCCTCGGCGGCCCAGCAGGCCACGTTCGCGCCCGCGCCACCCGGCAGCGTCCGGATCACGGCCGCCGTGTCGGTACCCCCGGCCAGCGGGCCCCGGTGCCGGGCGACCACATCGGTGACGACGTCCCCGACGACCAGCAGAGCCCCTGCCCGGCCCGTGGTCACCCGTTGGTCCACGCCGTGGCGATCCGCGCCGCCAGCCGTACGTTGCCGCGCACCGCCGCCAGATTGGCGCTCAGCGAGGCCCCGTCCGTGTGCCGGACCAGGTAGTCCAGCAGGAACGGGGTGACGGCCTGGCCGGTGATCGCCTCCTCCTCACAGTCACGCAGCGCGTCGGCGAGCACGCGCGCGTGGAGGGCGGGATCGAGCTGCTCCTCCCGAGGGACGGGATTGGCGACGATCAGCGCCGACTCCGGTGCGCCGAGCGCGTCCTGCGCCCGCATGACCTCCGCGACCTGCTCCGGGCCGTCCAGCGTCCAGTCGACCGGATGACCCGAGTCGGACAGGTAGAAGCCGGGGAACCGCTCGGTGCGGTACCCCGCTACGGCCACTCCGAGCGTCTCCAGGCGCTGCAGGGTCGCCGGCACGTCCAGGATCGACTTCACGCCCGCGCAGACCACGGTGATCCGGGTCCGTGCCAGCAGACCCAGGTCGGCCGACTCGTCCTGCGTCACCGTCCACTGCCGGTGCACGCCGCCCAGCCCGCCCGTGGCGAACACCCGGACGCCCGCCAGTGCCGCCAGCTGTGCCGTCGCCGACACCGTGGTCGCCCCGCTCGCCCCCGCGGCCACGGCCAGGGGCAGATCGCGGTGACCCAGCTTGCGGATGCCGTCCTCGTTGGCGACCCGCTCCAGCTGCTCCTTGTCCAGGCCGACGCGCGGGCGTCCGTCCAGCACGGCGACGGTCGCGGGCACCGCGCCCTCCCGGCGCACCACGTCCTCCAGTTCCAGAGCCACCTGAAGATTCCGCGGACGCGGGAGCCCGTGCGCGATGATCGTGGACTCCAGGGCCACCACGGGCCGCTGTGCGCCGATCGCCTCCCGGACTTCTTCCGACATCACCAGCACCACGCGCCCGCCTCCTGTCCGTCGGTCCTTCCTCATCTCTGGCGGTCCGCACGCCCGGCTAAACGCTTGTGGTCGGTGGTCGGTGGTCGGTGGTCGGTGGTCGGTGGTCGGCTTCGACGCTCTGCGTGACCGCCCGGCCGAGCACGGTCTCCCCCTGAGTCAACGGCCGCTCTTCCTGCGGCGCCCGTGGCCAGGTCATGCGTGACTTCTGCTTCCGCGCCCCGACGGCAACGTCTTCGAAGCCCGTCACTTTGCGTGATCGCGCCCGGCGCGTGCGGCCCCGAACGTGTCAGAACAGCGGCTCGGGCAGCACACCCTCCAGGGCGAGCAGCTTCCGCTTGGCCTCCAGACCGCCCCCGAACCCCCCGATCCCTCCGTCGCTCTCCACCACCCGGTGACACGGCACGACGACCGGCAGCGGATTGGCGCCCATCGCCGCGCCCACCGCCTGCGCCCCGCCAGGCTGCCCGACCCTCCCGGCCAGATCGCCGTAGCCCACCACCGTCCCGTACGGGACGCCGGAGGCCAGCTCGCGGAGCACCTGCCGGTTGAAGCCGGAGATCAGCGACCAGTCCAGGGGCAGATCGAAATCGTGACGCCCGCCCGCGAAGTAGGACTCGATCTGGCGTATCGCCTCGGCCAGCAGCGGCGAACCCGGATCCTCGAGGGGCTCGGTCCCCAGCCGTGTCGCGAGGCGCTCCAGCGTCCGCTCGCGCACGGCGTCCGTGGCGTGGAAGACGACGTTGACCAGACCGGCACGCGTCGCCGCCAGCATCAGCGGGCCGATGTCGGTGCCCACGACGGTCCACACGACCTGCTGCTCGTCCTGCCCATGGCTGTCCATGCGCCCACCGTACGGCCCGCCACTGACAACGCTCCCGGCCAGGGAGCACGGCTCAGTTCGCGCGCAGCGCCGCCTGCACCACGTCGGGCTTGTTCGTGATGATCCCGTCGACGCCGTAGCCCGCGACCTGCCAGGCGGCGACCGCGTCGTTCACCGTCCAGGCGAACACCCCGAGCCTCCTGCCGTGCGGACCGGTGACGGCGTGCACGGAGGAGACGTAGCCGGCGGAGATCGACCCGTACGAGGGATTGATCAGATCGGCGAAACGCGCGTACTCGTGCAGTTGCGCCACGGGCGGCTTGCCCAGGAAGGCGGTGGTGAGTGCGGGCTTCAGCTCGTGCACGGTCCGCACACTGTCCGCGCTGAAGCTCTGCACGATCAGCCGCCCGACGTGCCGCTGGTCCAGCCAGCCATCGTTGCCGAGGAGCTTCAGGGTCTGCCGCTCGATGCCGGGGTACAGCTCCGGGTTCTTGATCTCCAGGAGCAGCCGCTCGTGATTGTGCTCGACCCGGCGCATGTACTGCTCCAGTGTCGGAACGCGCGTGCCCGCGTAGGCGGGGGAGTACCAGCTGCCCGCGTCCAGCCGGGCGATCTCGGCCGCGGTGAAGTCCTTCACCTTCCACGGTGCCCGGCCGGGGAAGACGTCCTCGACGTTCGTGGTGCGGGCCAGGCTGTCGTCGTGGATGACGACCAGCCGGCCGTCCTTGGTGCGCTGGACGTCGTTCTCGACCCAGGTGAAGCCGAGCCGTGCCGCCTTGTCGATGGAGGCGAGGGTGTTCTCGGGAGCGTAGGCGGAGGCGCCTCGGTGGGCGATCACCGTGGTGTTGCCGGTCTCGCCCGCCCGGGCGACTGAAGAGGGACTCAGCAGCGTCACCGTTCCCAGGATCGCGACGGCCGTGGCGGCGACAGCGGGCGCGTGCACGTGCATACGTACTCCTCGCGTCGAGTGAACACCGACAGCACCAGATTTTCTCAGCCGAAGGCCGACGACACGCGCGCGCACGAAGGCCACAGGATGAATACCGCCGTGCGAGTCCGCTACGGGTGCCCCACAACTGAGGCAGGGGCGTGTTTCTTTGCCGGAAAATCGTTCGACCATTCCGGTGGGGGTCATACTCTCTGCGTCTGCCCTGACCGCCGCCGCGGTCCTGGGACGGGGGCACATTTCAGGTATTCCGGGACGCACGAAGGCGGAAGGGCAGCCGCGCATGCAAGGCACGGTCGACGGATTCAGTTACGGGGTCGTCACCCCGCTGGTCGCCTATGTGATGGCGTGCCTCGGCGGCGCCCTCGGCCTGCGCTGCACGACCCGGTCCCTGCTGGTCAGCCACTCCTGGCGGCCTGCCTGGCTGGCCCTCGGCTCGGCCGCGATCGGCTCCGGCATATGGACCATGCACTTCGTCGCCATGATGGGCTTCAGCATCAAGGACACGCCCATCCACTACGACAAACCGATGACCTACGCGAGCCTCGGCATGGCCATCGTCATGGTCGGTGTCGGGATCTTCATCGTCGGTTACCGGGGCGCCACCGGCATCCCCCTGTTCACCGGTGGCACGGTCACCGGTCTGGGCGTGGCCTCGATGCACTACCTCGGCATGGCGGGTGTGCGCTTCCACGGCCGGTTCACGTACAACACATTCACCGTGGCCGTCTCCGTCGTCATAGCGGTCGTGGCCGCCACCGCCGCCCTGTGGGCCGCCGGGCGGGTCCGGGGCCTCCTGTGGAGCGTGGGAGCCAGCCTCGTCATGGGCCTGGCCGTCAGCGGGATGCACTACACCGGCATGGCCGCCCTCAGCGTCCAGCTCCACGGCGCCCCCGACACCACCCCGGGCGACTCGCCGACATCCGTGCTCGCGCTGATGCTGATCGGCCCGCTGGCCTTCCTGCTCCTCGCGGGAGTCGTCGTGATGTTCGACCCGCTGATCGTCATGGGCAAGCCCGCGCTGCCCCCGGTCGAGTTCAAACCGGGTGTCCCGGCGGCCGCCGTCACCTCCCACCACGTCCGGCACCTGCCGCCGCACGCCGCCCGGAGGCCGCTCCGCCACGCCGGGTCCCAGGCTTCCCGCACTCCCCAGAACCGCTGATCGGAACCGGTTGTCAGTGCGGGGCCGTACGGTGGATTCCATGCGGCCCGTTTCCCACATCGAACGCACGGTGGCGCCCTTCGAGGTCGTCAGCTCCTACCAGCCCAGCGGCGACCAGCCGGCGGCCATCGCCGAGCTGGCCAAGCGCGTCGAGGCCGGTGAGAGGGACGTCGTCCTGCTCGGCGCGACCGGCACCGGCAAGTCCGCCACCACCGCGTGGATGATCGAGAAGCTTCAGCGCCCCACTCTGGTGATGGCGCCGAACAAGACGCTGGCTGCCCAGCTGGCCAACGAGTTCCGCGAGCTCCTGCCGAACAACGCGGTCGAGTACTTCGTCTCGTACTACGACTACTACCAGCCCGAGGCCTACGTCCCGCAGTCGGACACCTACATCGAGAAGGACTCCTCGATCAACGAGGAGGTCGAGCGCCTGCGCCACTCGGCGACGAACTCGCTCCTCACCCGCCGTGACGTCGTGGTGGTCGCCTCGGTGTCCTGCATCTACGGCCTCGGTACTCCGCAGGAGTACGTGGACCGGATGGTCCCCCTCAGGGTCGGCGACGAGATCGACCGGGACGAGCTGCTGCGCCGCTTCGTCGACATCCAGTACACGCGCAACGACGTGGCCTTCGCCAGAGGCACCTTCCGGGTCCGCGGTGACACCATCGAGATCTTCCCGGTCTACGAAGAGCTGGCCGTGCGCATCGAGATGTTCGGTGACGAGATCGAGGCGCTGTCCACGCTCCACCCGATCACCGGCGAGATCATCAGCGACGACCAGCAGCTGTACGTCTTCCCCGCCTCCCACTACGTCGCCGGCCCCGAGCGCATGGAGCGGGCCGTCAACGACATCGAGAAGGAGCTGGGGGAGCGCCTCGCCGAGCTGGAGAAGCAGGGCAAGCTCCTGGAGGCCCAGCGCCTGCGGATGCGGACCACGTATGACATCGAGATGCTCCGCCAGATCGGCACCTGCTCCGGTGTCGAGAACTACTCGATGCACTTCGACGGCCGCTTGCCCGGCTCCCCGCCCAACACGCTGCTGGACTACTTCCCGGACGACTTCCTGCTCGTCATCGACGAGTCGCACGTCACCGTGCCGCAGATCGGCGCCATGTACGAGGGCGACGCCTCCCGCAAGCGCACCCTGGTCGAGCACGGCTTCCGGCTTCCCTCCGCGCTGGACAACCGGCCGCTGAAGTGGGAGGAGTTCCAGGAGCGCATCGGGCAGACCGTCTACCTGTCGGCGACCCCGGGCGCCTACGAGCTGTCCCGCGGGGACGGCGTCGTCGAGCAGATCATCCGCCCGACCGGCCTGGTCGACCCGGAGGTCGTGGTCAAGCCCACCGAGGGGCAGATCGACGACCTGGTCCACGAGATCCGCAAGCGCACCGAGAAGGACGAGCGCGTCCTTGTCACCACGCTCACCAAGAAGATGGCCGAGGACCTCACCGACTACTTCCTGGAGCTCGGCATCCAGGTGCGCTATCTGCACAGCGACGTCGACACCCTGCGCCGTGTGGAGCTGCTGCGCGAGCTGCGTTCCGGCGAGTTCGACGTGCTGGTCGGCATCAACCTGCTGCGGGAGGGCCTCGACCTGCCCGAGGTTTCCCTGGTGGCGATCCTCGACGCCGACAAGGAGGGCTTCCTGCGCTCCGGGACCTCGCTGATCCAGACCATCGGCCGCGCGGCGCGCAACGTCTCCGGTCAGGTCCACATGTACGCCGACAAGATCACCCCGGCGATGGAGAAGGCCATCGACGAGACCAACCGGCGCCGGGAGAAGCAGGTCGCGTACAACAAGGCCAACGGCATCGACCCCCAGCCGTTGCGCAAGAAGATCAACGACATCGTCGCGCAGATCGCTCGCGAGGAGGTGGACACCGAGCAGCTGCTCGGCTCCGGCTACCGCAAGCTGAAGGACGGCAAGGGCGCCAAGGCACCCGTCCCGTCGCTCGGCGACAAGGCGGCCAAGGGAGCGACTGCCGCAAAGGCCGGCAAGTCCGCCAAGGGCAAGGCGGGGGCCGCGGTGCCCACGGACCGTCCGGCGGCCGAACTCGCCGAGCAGATCGAGGAGATGACGGAGCGCATGCGCGCCGCCGCCGCCGAGCTTCAGTTCGAGATCGCCGCCCGGCTGCGTGACGAGGTCTCCGAGATGAAGAAGGAGCTGCGCCAGATGCGGGAGGCGGGTCTCGCCTGAGTCCGCGCCGCAGTGCCGGACCTCGGTATATGCGCGCAGTGTTGCAACACCGACACAAAGCGCGGGCCGGGGTTCGGCACTGTCAGTGCCCCTGCGTAGGGTTCTCGACAACCGCGCATCGCGCGGCAACAGGGGAACACCGAGAGGGGAAGCAGCCGTGACCGTCAACTTGTCCAAGGGTCAGGCCATCAGCCTGGAGAAGAAGGACGGTGGCAGCCTGACCGCGGTCCGTATGGGGCTCGGCTGGAAGGCGGCCAAGCGGCGCGGTCTGTTCGGCTCACGCACACGGGAGATCGACCTGGACGCCTCGGCGGTGCTGTTCGCCGACAAGCAGCCGGTCGACGTCGTCTTCTTCCGGCACCTGGTGAGCGACGACGGCTCCGTGCGTCACACCGGAGACAACCTCGTCGGTGGCGTCGGCCAGGGCGGTGACGACGAGGCCATTCTCGTGGACCTGCAGCGCGTCCCGGTCCACATCGACCAGATCGTCTTCACCGTCAACTCCTTCACGGGGCAGACCTTCCAGGAAGTGGAGAACGCGTTCTGCCGCCTGGTGGACGAGACCAACGGCCAGGAGCTCGCCCGCTACACGCTGGCCGGCGGTGGTGAGTACACCGCCCAGATCATGGCCAAGGTGCACCGTGCCGGTGCGGGCTGGACGTTGACGGCCCTGGGTACCCCGGCCAACGGTCGCACCTTCCAGGACCTGATGCCCGCCATCAGCCCCCACCTGTAGAACGGGGTCCGTTCGAGGGCCGTACGCGCACGACAACACGACACAGGGGGGCGACGGCGATGACGGCCGAGCTGGTGCGGGGGCAGAACCACCCGCTGTCCCAGAGCCGGTTGGAGATCCGGATCTCGGCCGGAGCGCCGGTCCTGGCGGGGGCCACCCTCGGCGACGAGCACGGCCGCGTGCACGGCGCCCAGTGGGTGGCCCACCCCGGCGCCCCCGCACTGCCCGGGATCGAGATCCCCGGACAGGCCGCCGCCGAGCACCGTCTGGCCGTCGACCTGGCCGCCGTACCCGAGGCCGTCCACCGCGTCACCGTGCTGCTGGCCCTGCCCGCGCGGCCGGGAGCGGTGCTCCGCTTCGGCGCGGTCGCCGCACCGCGGGCGGCGGTCATCGCTCCGGACGGCACCGAGATCGTCCGCTTCGCCCTCGCCGGCCTGGACGCCGAATCGGCCGTCGTCGCCCTGGAGTTGTACCGCAGGCAGGGAGCCTGGAAAGTACGCGCGGTCGGACAGGGCTACGCGGGCGGGCTCGGCGCGCTCCTCGCCGACCAGGGCGTGCCCGGGGCCGCCGAACTCGCGGCGGACATCGAGGAGGCGGTCGCGCGAAGCCTCGCCCGCGCGGTACCGCTGCAACAGCCCCAGGAGACGCCCGCTGCTTCGGCGCCCCACCCGACCCCCGCGCACGACGACGCTCAGGACCCGCACGAGGCGCGGACATCGGGCGGCCTGATCGACTACACGCACCCGGGTCGGCGTCGTACGCCTGTCGCCCCGCCCCCGCCCATACCCGCAGCCTCCGCGGATCCGAGCGGGCGGCCCGAGCGGCCCGTCGCGGGCGACGCGGTGGGCTGGTCCATGGAGGAGCGGCTGTACAACCAGGTCTGGGGCATGTTCGAGGACCTGGCCCGCACCACGGCCGCGCTCCGCAGCGCCGTCGACTTCGCCGACTCACGTCTGGAGAAGGAAGTCGACCAGCTCCTCGCCGACCCGCGCGGCAGGCTCGGCGGTGCCGGCGACACCGCACGCGAGGACGCCCACACCCGGCATGCCCAGCTGGTCGACCAGGCGCGGGCGGTCTTCGACCGCGATCTCGCCCAGCTCACCGCCGAGTCCGAGGTCGTCGAGCCGGCACTCCCGCCGGCGTACGCCGGCTGGGACAAACCGGTCTGGCACGGCTATCACGTGCCGGCCGAGCCGCCCATGGCCGTCCGGCTCGGCGATCTCCACCTCCCCGAGAGTGCGCCGTTGCGCATTCCGCTGCTGGTCAGGCTGCCGTTGGCGCGGGGCCTGTGGATCGACAGCGGGCCTGCGGCAGGATTCGGGGGCGCCTTTCCGGACTCTGTCGAATCGCGTCGGCTCGCACTGGAGACGGCGGTCGCGGTGGCGGTCCGACTGCTGGCCGTCCATCCCGTGGGCGATTTCGCCCTGCAGGTCATCGACCCGGCCGGCGCCGGCGCCCAGACTTTCCAGCCGTTGACCCGGACCGGGACCCTGGCCGCGCCGCCCGGCATCGGCGCGGCCGGAGTGACGGATGCTCTGGCACGCCTCACACGGAGGGTCGACCTGGTGCAGATGGCGCTCCGCGGCGGAGCTGCCGAGTCACTGCCGGCCGACGTCGACACCGCCCAGCAGCTGCTGATCGTCAACGACTTCCCGCACGGCTTCGACGACCGGGCCCTGACCCAGCTGCGCTATCTCGCGGACGAGGGCCCGGCCGTCGGTGTCCACCTCCTGATGGTCGCCGACCGCGAGGACGCCGCCGCGTACGGCCCGTTGCTCGACCCCTTGTGGCGTTCGCTCATGCGACTCACTCCGGTACCCGACGATCACCTCGCCGACCCCTGGGTCGGGCACGCCTGGACGTACGAACCTCCGCTCGTGCCTGCGGGCAGCGAGATCCTCCAGCGGGTGCTGGCCGAGATGTCGAGAGCTCGCACCAAGCATCAGTAAAGTCCATCCGACCTGGGAATTTGTATCTTTCTTTACCTTTGACTTTACCTTTCCTTGGTGATTGGGGTACTGTTTTCCGTGCGGAGGGGAGTACTCCCTGCTGCGGCGCGCCCGTCAGTACGGATCGATGTGGATCCCGGGGCGCCGGCCCGTATCCGGGTGGAAGAGACCTCCGGCAGCGACAACGCTGATGTGTTTGCCGTCTCGAAATGCCGGAGGTGCAGTGGAAGTCTCCCCGACCCTGTGGGTGCTGACGATCGCGGGCCTGGCCGCCCTGATCGCGGTCGACTTCTTCATCGGTCGTAAGCCCCACAACGTGTCCATCAAGGAAGCGGGCATCTGGACCGTCGTCTGGATCGCCCTGGCCGGGCTCTTCGGTCTCGGTCTGTACGTCTTCGGCGGCGGCCGGCCGGCCGGCGAGTTCTTCGCGGGCTTCATCACCGAGAAGTCGCTGAGCGTCGACAACCTCTTCGTCTTCGTGCTGATCATGGCGAAGTTCGCGGTACCCACGCAGTACCAGCAGCGTGTTCTGCTCTTCGGCGTCCTCATAGCCCTGATCCTGCGGGCCGTGTTCATCGCCGCGGGAGCCGCGATCCTCGCCAGCTTCTCCTGGGTGTTCTACCTCTTCGGCGCCTTCCTGATCTGGACCGCCTGGAAGCTCATCCAGGAGGCCCGCGCCGAGGAGCAGGACGAGGAGTACGAGGAGAGCAAGCTGCTCAAGGCCGTCGAGCACAGGTTCGGCGTCGCCGACCGGTACCACGGCACCAAGCTGTGGATCCAGCAGAACGGCAAGCGGGTCATGACCCCGATGCTGGTCGTGATGCTCGCCCTCGGGACGACCGACGTGCTGTTCGCCCTGGACTCCATCCCTGCCATCTTCGGCCTGACCCAGGACCCGTACATCGTCTTCACCGCCAATGCCTTCGCCCTGATGGGTCTGCGGCAGCTGTACTTCCTCATCGGCGGTCTGCTGAAGAAGCTGGTCCACCTGTCGTACGGCCTGTCCGTCATCCTCGCCTTCATCGGCGTCAAGTTGGTGCTGCACGCGCTCCATGAGTCCGGTGTCCACGTCCCCGAGATCAGCACACCGGTCTCCCTCGGCGTGATCTGCGCGGTGCTGGTCGTCACCACCGTCACCAGCCTGATGGCGTCCCGGAAGCAGGCGGCCGTCGAGGCGACGCAGTCCCAGGGCGAAGGCGCGCCGAAGGACAGGGCCGACGCCTGACCGCGGCGGAAGCAGACGGCGACGCCGGGGCCCGCACCGAACCTCCACGTTCAACCGCGCCCCAGAAAGGATGAGGAAGGATCCAGCAAGAGCAGACAGAGATCAAGGCGGATCGGAAAGCGCGGAATGCGAACCCTGCGGGCGTCTGCAACCATCGCCCCATGATCACTCGGCTCAGGTCGCTCTCCACTCAGTGGACGTTCCTCGTGCCGGTGCTCGCGGTCGTCCTGCTGGTCTTCACCTGGGGCCGCAACCTGCCCGGCGCGGTCGTCGTGCTGGTGACCCTGGTCCTCGCCGTGTCCGTCCTCGCGGCGGTGCACCACGCCGAGGTGATCGCCCACCGCGTCGGGGAGCCCTTCGGCTCCCTGGTGCTGGCCATCGCCGTCACGATCATCGAGGTGGCCCTGATCGTCACCCTCATGGCAGACGGGGGCGCCAAGAGTTCCACCCTGGCCCGCGACACCGTCTTCGCCGCCGTGATGATCACCTGCAACGGCATCGTCGGTCTCTGTCTGCTCGTCGGCTCCCTGCGTCACGGCACCGCGGTGTTCAACCCCGAGGGCACCGGAGCCGCGCTGGCGACCGTGGCGACCCTGGCCACACTCAGCCTGGTGCTGCCGACGTTCACCACCAGCAAGCCCGGCCCCGAGTTCTCGTCCGTCCAGCTCACGTTCGCCGCACTGTCCTCGTTGATCCTCTACGGCCTGTTCGTGGCCACCCAGACCGTGCGGCACCGTGACTACTTCCTGCCGATCACCCGGCAGGGCGAGGTCATCACCGCCGACAGCCATGCCTCGCCTCCGTCGGCACGCGACGCCTGGATCAGCCTCGGTCTGCTCGGCCTCGCACTGATCGGCGTGGTCGGCCTGGCCAAGGGCGTGTCGCCCACCATCGAGGCCGGGGTGGAGGCGGCGGGCCTGCACCAAGCGGTCGTCGGTGTGATCATCGCGCTTCTCGTGCTGCTGCCCGAGACGATCGCCGCCGTGCGCGCCGCACGCCGCGACCGCGTGCAGACCAGCCTCAACCTCGCGCTCGGCTCGGCGATGGCCAGCATCGGCCTGACCATTCCCGCCGTCGCCCTCGCCTCCATCTGGCTGCCCGGACCGCTCGTCCTCGGACTCAGCCCGACGCACATGCTGCTCCTCGCACTGACCGTGGTCGTCAGCTCCTTGACCGTGGTCCCGGGCCGGGCGACGCCCCTCCAGGGCGGGGTCCACCTGGTGCTGTTCGCGGCCTATCTGGAACTGGCCATCAACCCGTAGCGCGGCCCGCCCGGTCAGCCCGTGACCGGCTCCGCCGCCGGTGCGGGTACCGGCCGGGTCTCCGGCAACAGCGCGAAGCAGACCAGGCTCAGCAGAGCGATGCCCGTCAGATACACGCCCACGCCCCACGGAACGCGCCCGCCGTGCGCGGCCAGCTCCGTGGCCACGATCGGGGTGAGAGCGCCGCCGAGGACCCCGCCGAGGTTGTAGCCCACGGCGGCCCCCGTGCAGCGCACCCGCGCCTCGTAGAGTTCCGGCAGATACGCGGCGACCACCGCGAACATGGTGATGAAGGCGACCAGCGCGCCCAGGATGCCGAGGAACATCAACAGCGGCTCACCGGTCGCCAGCAGCGCGACCATCGGCAGCATCCACAGCGCACACGCCGTACACCCGACCAGGCACAGGGCACGGCGTCCGTACCGGTCGCCCAGCAGCGCCATGAGGGGCGTGAGCGCTCCCTTCACCATCACGGCGGCCATGACGCAGGTCAACATGACGGTACGGCTCACGCCGAGCCGCTCCGTCGCGTACGCCAGCGACCACGTCGTCACGGCGTAGAACACGGCGTACCCGACGGCCAGCGCCCCGGCCGTCAGCAACACCAGCCGCCCGTGATGCCGCACGACCTCCACCAGCGGTACGCGCGCGTGGTCGTCGATCTCCAGGAACCGGGGACTCTCCGTGATCGACGAACGCAGCCACAGCCCGGCCAGTGCCAGCACGCCGGCGGCCCAGAACGGCACCCGCCAGCCCCACTGCGCGAACTGCGCGTCGGACAGCGACGCCGACAGCACGAGCATCACCCCGTTGGCGAGCACGAAGCCCAGCGCGGGCCCTACTTGAGGGAAGCTCGACCACAGACCGCGCCGCCCCGGGGGCGCGTGCTCGGCCGTCAGCAGCACCGCCCCGCCCCACTCCCCGCCGAGCCCCAGCCCCTGCAGAAAGCGCAGCACCAGCAGCAGCACGGGTGCGGCGACGCCGATCGACCCGTATGTCGGCACGCACCCCACCGCGACCGTGGAGGCGCCGGTCAGCAGCAGCGAGGCGACGAGCACCGGCCGCCGCCCACGCCGGTCCCCGAGGTGCCCGAACAGCACCGAGCCCAGCGGCCGGGCCGCGAACCCCACCCCGAACGTCCCGAACGCCGCCAGCGTTCCCGCCAACGGCGAGAACGTCGGGAAGAACAGCGGCCCCAGGACGAGGGCGGCCGCGGTGCCGTAGACGAAGAAGTCGTAGAACTCGATCGCGGTCCCGGTGAGCGAGGCGGCCGCGAGGCGTGACATGGAAGGGGTTCTTACGGTGTGTACACGATGCATGCCGCGTCAACTACCCACGGTGACCGGTGGTTACGGGGGCGCACGGAGTGATCACGGAGGCCGCGGCGCACGCCGGACCGACCGGCGTACGCGGCCGGTCACGCGTACCACGCACCGTGATAAACCAGGTCCGAGCAGCGGTCGCCAACGCACCGCCCCGAACGGACCGGAGGAACCGTGCCCCGCACCCTGGCCAACGCCCCGATCATGATCCTCAACGGGCCCAACCTGAACCTCCTCGGCCAGCGTCAGCCCGAGATCTACGGCAGCGACACGCTCGCCGACGTGGAGGCGATGTGCGTCAAGGCGGCGGCCACGCACGGCGGCACGGTGGACTTCCGGCAGTCCAACCACGAGGGCGAGCTGGTCGACTGGATCCACGAGGCGCGGCTGAACCACTGCGGGATCGTCATCAACCCCGGCGCCTACTCCCACACGTCGGTCGCGATTCTGGACGCACTCAACACCTGCGACGGCATGCCCGTGCTGGAGGTGCACATCTCCAACATCCACCAGCGCGAGTCGTTCCGGCACCACTCGTACGTCTCGCTGCGCGCCGACGGCGTGATCGCGGGCTGCGGGGTGCAGGGGTATGTGTTCGGCGTCGAGCGGGTCGCCGCGCTGCTGGGGGCGGCGCGCGCGGACGCGTAGTCACCCGACCGTTTCCACGGCCCCTCGCCGGGGTGGCCGGTGCATGCTAGGCACGGAAGCCCGGCCCCGGTCCGGGCGCGAGCCAGGGCCGCCGGCCATGGGCGTGGTGGGAAGGCCGACGGCCCCACCCCGCGCAGGAGCGGTGATCCCGGGCGGGGCAGTCACCAGTTGACCGCGTGACACCGGTCGTCGGGAGCGCGCACGCGAGTCCGGCGCGTGCGAAACGTTCACACGGGGCGCGCGGAATCGGCCGGTTGTCGAGTCACCCCGCTTTACGAAGGGGGGATGAGGCCAGCGCTGCCCGGCCTGCTCACCACCCGCGCGCGTGCCACGCCGGCAGCTGCGGCCGCTCCGCACCCAGCGTGGTGTCGTTCCCATGTCCGGGATAGACCCACGTCTCGTCCGGGAGCACGTCGAAGATCTTCGTCTCGACGTCATGGATCAGGCTGGCGAAGGCCTCGGGGTCCTTGTGGGTGTTGCCGACGCCGCCCGGGAAGAGACAGTCGCCGGTGAAGACGTGCGCGTGGCCGTGCGGGTCGTCGTAGACCAGCGCGATCGAGCCCGGCGTGTGCCCGACGAGGCGGCGCGCCGTCAGTTCCACCTGCCCGACCCTGATGACGTCGCCGTCGTCGACCGGGACGTCGGTGGGCACCGGGATGCCGGGCGTGTCCTCCCGGCCGGCGTACGTGCGAGCGCCCGTGGCCGCGACGACCTCGGCGAGAGCCTGCCAGTGGTCCCCGTGTCGATGAGTGGTGACGACGGACGCGATGCCGTCGTCACCGATCATGGAGAGGAGCGTATGCGCCTCGTTTGCCGCGTCGATCAGCAACTGCTCGTCGGTGGCCCGGCAGCGCAGCAGATAGGCGTTGTTGTCCATCGGGCCGACCGCGATCTTGGTGATCATCAGGTCTTTGAGCTCGTGCACGTCCGCCGGTCCGCCGACCCGGACCTCTCCGCTGTACGTCATGTCGATCAGCCTATAGCGGCGGAGCGCCCGGCGGACCGCCCTCGCGCTAGAGAGGGGGCAGCGTCGGCAGCGCTCCGCCCTTCGTCTCCAGTGCGGCACTCTCGCGGCGGCCCGCGAGCCAGCCCAACACGTCGGCGGACGTGCCGCTGACCGTGACCTCGGGCTCGGGCGCCTCGCGTCCCGTGCTCCACGCGCGCGTGCCGTCCGTGACGCGGGTCGCCGGGACTTCGGGGTGCCCGGAGAATCGCTGGGCCAGGAACTCGATCTCGCGCTGCGTGAACTCCGGCGGAAGATCCTCCAGCTCGTAGCCGATCCCGAGGTCCACGTGGTGCAGCTCGACCTCGGCCCACCGGCGGAAGGGCACCCGGGACGCGGAGTCGGTGACGCCGTTGCGCAGCTCCACCGTGCGCGACCAGTCGGCCGGCACGGCCCCCGCCTGCTGGAAACGGGCGGCGCTCTCGCGCACGTCGGTGATCTGGACGTCCAGGGGGCGCGGGGCACCCTCCTCGATGTCCCCGTCGCGCGCATCGGCGCTTGTGTACATGGGACGGCCATCGAGGACGTTCACGAGTGCGTCGGCGTTGCGGGCGAGGTGGGCGAAGATGTGCCCACGGGTCCAGCCGGGAAGCCGTGACGGCTCGGCGGACGACGCGTTGTCCAGTCTGGCGACAGCGATAAGGAGCCGTTCCGTCGCGTCACGTACACATGCCAGGTCATGAGCGTGATCCATCATGACCCTGACCCTAGACCTGCCACACCTTCGGGTGAAGCTGGTGAAGCCCGCCCGCAAATCGAAAGCACGTGCTATATCGTCGGGGGTGGCGTCGGGCATGCTGGATGGTCGGGGATTGTTATGCGACCGGGAATCCGACCGGCGTTGTCAGTGGCTCCCCCTAGTCTCGAAGAAGCACGGGGGCCCCGCCCCTGTCACTTCTCTCAAGAAAGGTGCGGACCGGCGTGGCCGACCGTCTCATCGTCCGTGGCGCGCGCGAGCACAACCTCAAGAATGTCTCGCTCGACCTGCCGCGCGACTCGCTCATCGTCTTCACGGGCCTGTCTGGGTCGGGCAAGTCCTCACTGGCCTTCGACACGATCTTCGCCGAGGGGCAGCGGCGCTACGTGGAGTCGCTCTCCTCGTACGCCCGGCAGTTCCTCGGCCAGATGGACAAGCCGGACGTCGACTTCATCGAGGGCCTGTCGCCCGCCGTGTCCATCGACCAGAAGTCGACCTCGCGCAACCCGCGCTCGACGGTCGGCACCATCACCGAGGTCTACGACTACCTGCGCCTGCTGTTCGCGCGCATCGGCAAGCCGCACTGTCCCGAGTGTGGCCGCCCGATCTCGCGCCAGTCGCCGCAGGCCATCGTCGACAAGGTCCTGGAGTTGCCGGAGGGCAGCCGCTTCCAGGTGCTGTCGCCGTTGGTGCGCGAGCGCAAGGGCGAGTTCGTGGACCTGTTCGCCGACCTGCAGACCAAGGGCTACTCACGCGCACGCGTGGACGGCGAGACCATCCAGCTGTCCGACCCGCCGACCCTGAAGAAGCAGGAGAAGCACACCATCGAGGTGGTCGTGGACCGCCTCACGGTGAAGGAGTCCGCCAAGCGGCGCCTCACCGACTCCGTGGAGACCGCCCTCGGCCTGTCCGGCGGCATGATCGTGCTCGACTTCGTGGACCTCCCCGAGGACGACCCCGAGCGCGAGCGCATGTACTCGGAGCACCTGTACTGCCCGTACGACGACCTGTCCTTCGAGGAGCTGGAGCCGCGCTCCTTCTCCTTCAACTCGCCCTTCGGCGCCTGCCCCGAGTGCACCGGCATCGGTACGCGCATGGAGGTCGACCCCGAGCTGATCGTCCCGGACGAGGACAAGTCCCTGGACGAGGGCGCCATCCACCCCTGGTCGCACGGGCACACCAAGGACTATTTCGGCCGTCTGATCGGTGCCCTTGCCGACGCGCTCGGCTTCCGCACCGACATCCCCTTCGCGGGTCTGCCGCAGCGTGCCAAGAAGGCCCTCCTCTACGGCCACAAGACCCAGATCGAGGTCCGCTACCGCAACCGTTACGGCCGCGAGCGCGTGTACACCACGCCCTTCGAGGGCGCGGTGCCGTTCGTGAAGCGCCGGCACAGCGAGGCCGAGAGCGACGCCAGCCGCGAGCGCTTCGAGGGCTACATGCGCGAGGTGCCCTGCCCCTCCTGCCAGGGCACGCGCCTGAAGCCGATCGTCCTCGCGGTCACGATCATGGACAAGTCGATCGCCGAGGTCTCCGCGATGTCGATCAGCGACTGCGCGGACTTCCTGGGCCGGCTGACGCTGAACGCCCGCGACAAGAAGATCGCCGAGCGAGTGCTCAAGGAGGTCAACGAGCGGCTGCGGTTCCTGGTCGACGTCGGCCTGGACTACCTCTCCCTCAACCGCGCTGCCGGCACCCTCTCCGGCGGCGAGGCACAGCGCATCCGCCTGGCCACCCAGATCGGTTCCGGCCTCGTCGGCGTCCTCTACGTCCTGGACGAGCCGTCCATCGGCCTGCACCAGCGCGACAACCACCGGCTGATCGAGACCCTGGTCCGGCTGCGCGACATGGGCAACACGCTCATCGTGGTCGAGCACGACGAGGACACCATCAAGGTCGCCGACTGGATCGTGGACATCGGCCCCGGCGCCGGTGAGCACGGCGGCAAGGTCGTACACAGCGGTAACCTGAAGGAACTGCTCGCCAACACCGAGTCGCAGACCGGCCAGTACCTCTCCGGCCGCAAGTCGATCCCGGTCCCGGAGGTGCGGCGGCCCCGCGACCTGTCCCGGCACCTGACCGTGCACGGCGCCCGCGAGAACAACCTGCGGGACATCGACGTGTCATTCCCGCTGGGCCTGTTCACGGCCGTCACGGGCGTGTCCGGGTCCGGCAAGTCCACGCTGGTCAACGACATCCTGTACACGCACCTGGCCCGTGAGCTCAACGGCGCACGCAGTGTCCCCGGGCGCCACACACGCGTGGACGGCGACGACCTCGTCGACAAGGTCGTGCACGTCGACCAGTCGCCCATCGGCCGCACCCCGCGGTCCAACCCGGCGACCTACACCGGCGTCTTCGACCACATCCGCAAGCTGTTCGCCGAGACCACCGAGGCGAAGGTCCGCGGCTACCTGCCCGGACGCTTCTCCTTCAACGTCAAGGGCGGCCGCTGCGAGAACTGCGCGGGCGACGGCACGATCAAGATCGAGATGAACTTCCTCCCGGACGTCTACGTCCCGTGCGAGGTCTGCCACGGCGCCCGGTACAACCGGGAGACCCTGGAGGTCCACTACAAGGGCAAGTCCATCGCCGAGGTCCTGAACATGCCGATCGAGGAGGCGACCGATTTCTTCGAGGCCGTCCCCGCGATCTCCCGGCACCTGAGGACCCTGAAGGACGTCGGCCTCGGCTACGTCCGGCTCGGCCAGTCCGCGACCACCCTGTCCGGCGGTGAGGCGCAGCGCGTGAAGCTCGCCAGCGAGCTGCAGAAGCGCTCCACCGGACGCACGGTGTACGTCCTGGACGAGCCGACCACCGGTCTGCACTTCGAGGACATCAGCAAGCTGCTGAAGGTCCTCGCCGGGCTGGTCGACAAGGGCAACACGGTCATCGTCATCGAGCACAACCTCGACGTGATCAAGACCGCGGACTGGGTCGTCGACATGGGACCGGAGGGCGGTGCGGGCGGCGGTCTGGTGGTCGCCGAGGGCACGCCCGAAGAGGTCGCCGGCGTTCCGGCCAGCCACACCGGCAAGTTCCTGCGCGAGGTCCTCGGCGCGGACCGCATCAGCGACGCCGCGCCGGTGAAGGTGCCGCGCCCCGCCTCGCCCAGGACGACGGTTGCGGCCAAGGCGGCGGCGAAGAAGACGGTGACGGCCAAGGCCAACAACACGGCGACCAAGAAGGCCGCCGAGGCCACGAAGAAGACGGCGGCGGCGAAGAAGACCACGCGGGCCCGCAAGGCCTGAGGAGGAGTCAGACCCTGTCCTGACATAACATCGAAAAACCGGCGCCCCGCGGGAACTCCCGGCGGGGCGCCGTTCGTTCCCTCATCAGCCACCCCGGTTCTGCGGTTCGAGGGCTTCCCGCACCGCAGAACCGGCCGCACCTTGACAGCACAACAGGGGAAACAGACCGGTCAGAGCTCGCCCAGCTCAGCCGCGTAGGGCGGCTCCGCCCCCGCCCGCGAGCAGGTGATCGCCGCCGCACGCGCAGCGAACCGCAGCAGCCGGGTCCAGCCGTCCCCGCCCAGGGCGGCGAGTGCCGCCGGTGACAGCGCGTCCTGGACGGACAGGCCGTGCAGCAGGGCAGCGTTCACCGTGTCGCCGGCGCCGATGGTGTCCACGACCTCGACCTTCTCGCCCGGTACGGAATACTCCCCGCCGTCCCGGGTGAAGACGGTCAGGCCGTCACCGCCCCGCGTGACCACCACGGCCGAAGGTCCCGAGGCCAGCCATTCGCGAGGGGTGCCGCCCAGCCACTCGGCGTCCTCGGCGGACAGCTTCAGCAGCGTGACCGAGGGCAGCCAGCTCCGGAAACGTGCCCGGTAGGCGTCCGCGTCCGGGATCAGTCCCGCCCGGATGTTGGGGTCGAGGGCGGTGAACACGCCCTGCCCTGCGGCGGTCCGCATCAACTCCTCGTAGGCGCTCGCACCCGGCTCCAGGACGAGCGACAGGGTGCCGAAGGACACCGCCCGTGTGCCGGTGGGCAGACCGGACGGGGTGCTGAACAGGCGGTCGGCCGTGCCCTCGACGTAGAAGGAGTAGGCGGCCGAGCCCCCGGCGTCGATGGTGGCGACCGCGAGCGTGGTCGGCTCCGTGCCGCGCTGCACGCCGGACACATCCACCCCGGCCCTGTGCAGCCCGTCGAGCAGGGCCTCGCCGAAGGTGTCGTACGACGTGCGGGAGTAGAAGGCGGTGGCCGACTCGAGGCGGCCGAGGGCCACGGCGGTGTTGTACGGGCCGCCGCCGAGCGCCGGCTTCAGGTCTGCCAGGGCGCCCGGGCCCTGCGGTACCAGGTCGATCAGTGCCTCACCGGCGACGACGATCACGGGGCGGATCCCTTCTTGGACTGCGCGGATGGTTCGGTTCGGTTCCCGGCGTCGGTTCGATTCCCGGCGTCGGTCGTCGGGTGGTTTCCGGCTTCGCCCGGCTCCTCCGGGCACCCGCAGGAGGTGCGGTGGACGAAGGCACAGGGCAGCCGTACGGTGCGGGCGGGTCGGTCAGGCGTGGCCAGTCGGTCCAGGAGCACCCGGGCCGCCTCTGCACCGATCTCCCTGCTGGGCTGGGCGATGGCGGTGAGCCGGGGGGAGAACAGGTCGGCCCAGGCGAAGTCGTCGAAGCAGCACAGGGCGATGTCGTCCGGCACGCTCAGGCCCTGTCGGCGCAGGGCGCGCAGGGCCCCGATGGTCATCGTGTTGTTGGCGGTGACGAGAGCCGTGGGCGGATCCACGCGGGAGAGGAGATCGGCCGTGGCACGCTCGGCGCCGGCCGACTCGGAGCTGCCGGACACCACGAGATCGTCGGCATGGCCGAGACCGGCGGCGGTGAGGCCCTGGCGGTAGCCGTTGATGCGCTCGCTGGTGGTGCTGAGTCCGGGCAGGCCGGCGACGAGGCCGATGCGGCGGTGGCCCAGCTCGGCGAGGTGGGCCACCAGACGGGCCATGGAGTCGGCGTTCTCGGCGCAGACCTGGTCGAAAGGGGCCTGTCCGGCGCCGGTGCCGGTCGTGATCACGCGGTCCAGGAACACGGTCGGTACGGCATGACGGCTCAGGTACACCATGAGGCCGTGCGGGTCGGCGGAGGGAGCGACGATCATGCCGTCGACCCGGCGCTCGTGCAGGAGGTGGGCGACCTTCAGTTCGTGCTCGGGATCGTCGTGCGGGTCGGCGATGAGCAGGCTGTAGCCCGCGTCCAGGGCGGCGGCCTCGACACCCTGCAGGATCTCCGTGAAGTACGGGTTGCTGATCGCCGACACCGCGAGGCCGATGGAGCGGGTGCGTGAGGTCACCAGGGAACGGGCGAGGGTGTTAGGCGTGTAGCCGAGCGCGTCGACGGCGTCCAGCACGGCCTGGCGGGTGTGGGGCAGTACCGGACGCGTGCCGTTGAGCACGTGGGAGACGGTCGCCACGGAGACCCCGGCACTCCGGGCGACGTCGGCCATGGTGGGCATCGTGCTACCTCCTCCCAGGGGCTGGTGGGTCGGTGACCGCTGCGGCGATCCGGTGAGCGCCGCGGGAGTTCCCGGCCGGTCCGATGGCCACCGGCCCGCGACATCTCTGCCGACCGGTGACCTCTGTGCCGGCCGTGAGGCTTCCCGGACCTCCCTGCCGACTGCGGGACCTCCCGGGCGGGAAGGTACCCCATCCACGGCACACGCGTAAACGCTTGCGTAAGCGTTTACGCGCGACACTCGGCCTCCACCCGCCTCTCCATCCGGTGCCCGCTCGCCCCCTCCGACGCTCCCGCGCTCCCCCTCCCGTGCACCGCCCCCGCCCCCGGTGCCGTCGTTCTGTCCGGGTATCGTCGGCTTCCCCGTCCCTCGGACCAGTGGAGACACAGATGCCCGCCCGACCGTCCGCGAGTCGTCGTACCATCCTTCGAGGGGCCGCCGTGGCTCCGGTCGCCGGGCTCGGACTGGCCGCCTGCTCGGCTCCCGGCGACAGTGAATCCACTGCGGCGACCCCGACAGCGCCCGTCGACCTCGGAGCCGAGAGCGAGGTCGCGAAGGGCGGCGCCAAGCTGTACCGGGACCACAACGTGGTGGTCAGCAGGGACGAGAGCGGCACCCTCAAGGCGTACAGCACGATCTGCACGCACGCGGGGTGCCCGATCAACAAGCTCCAGGGGACGACTCTGATCTGCCCGTGTCACGGCAGCGAGTTCGACGCCCTGACCGGCAAGGTGGTCCACACGCCGGCCACCGTGCCGTTGAACGAGCTTCCGGTGAAGACGGCGAAGGGCAGGGTCATCGCCGGTCCGGAGGCCTGACCGACTTGCGTGGCCGGGCGGGGATCACCCACCTCCCCCCTCTCACCCGATCTCGACAGTGACCGAGGGCTCCCGACGGTTCACTCCCACTCCCAGCCGATGCCGACCATGCCCGGCCGGATCCGGGGTTCGACCAGGTGGACACTGAGGTGCGGACGGCTGAGGGGGAGTTCCTGGTGGCCGCCGCGGAGGGCCGTGGGCGCGTGCTGGGCGAAGCGGTGACAGCGGGCCGGCAGGGCGCCCGCGTCGAAGCGGACCTGGAGGGCGTACTGGCCGCCGGGTGAGCCGTAGCGGTGGACGTACTCGCGTGAGACCCCGGCGGTGCCGTCGACGACCTCGTACCGGAAGAGGAAGGTGTCGCCGGAGCGCAGCCGGGTGTCGAAGAGGATCTCGGCCAGCAGCACGCCTGTGTCATGGTCCGGGCGGACACGTCCGGTGCGGCAGTTCTCCAGGGCGTGGACGGCCATGTCGCGTGGGCTGCACCCGGGGTCGCCGTGATGGACGGCGACGTAGCGGTCCACGCCGTCGCGAAGGGCCCGCACGATGTGCTGGGACTCGCGGCCGGCGAGTTCGCGGCGGGCGCCGACGCGGACGCGTTCGTGATGGCCCAGGGTGTACAGACCGCTGTCGAGGGACCAGCCCGGCTCGGCCAGGAGCCGGGACAGGACGTCGGAGGTCTCGATCGGGGAGCCGAAGGAGCGGGGCGCCGGACGACTGGTCTCCGAGGGGGTGTCCGCCTCGGCGAGCAGCCGGATCAGGGATGCCTCAGGCAGCCGGAGGATCTCCTCCAGCGCGCGGACGGCGCGGAGCGACTCGGGTCGTTGTGGGCGGCGGGCACCCTGCTGCCAGTAACTCAGGCTGGTCACACCGACCTTGATCCCGTGGCGCGACAGATGGTGCTGCACGCGCTGGAGCGGCAGCCCGCGGGCGGCGATCGCGGCGCGCAACGCCACGTGGAAGGGGCCTCTCCGCAGGGCCCTGTCCAGTTCCGTGGGGGTGACGTCCGCGTGCTCTGTGGCATGCCGCATGCACAGAAGCCTTTCTGTGAGGTGTCACCACGGCTGGTCAGACCGTGTGCGCCGGTTCCGGGGCCGCCCGGCGGGCACGGGGGCGCCGGTACGCGGGTGTGCCGTACCTGTGTGCCGGTGTGCACGGCCCCGAGTTCCCCCGCATTGAAGCGTGTTGACCAGACCCCGACAACACCTCGGACGCCTTCACGGCGACTCTGGCCGGGTCGTGCCCCTTCGGCGTTCGCTCGGGGGCGCGCCGGTCCTGCGCACCTCGGCCTCGGCGCCCGGCGCGAAGATCACCGCGTGGCCGGGGATCATGGGCGCGGGCGTTGTCCCCAGGCCCGACGCGGTGTCGGTGCTCGCCAGTAGGGTGTGAGACATGGCCGACCCCTCCAGCTATCGCCCCAGGCCGGGTGAGATCCCGGACTCTCCCGGGGTGTACAGGTTCCGTGACGAGCACCGCCGGGTGATCTACGTCGGGAAGGCGAAAAGCCTGCGCCAGCGCCTGGCGAACTACTTCCAGGACCTTTCGAACCTGCACCCGCGCACCCGGACGATGGTGACCACCGCAGCGTCCGTGGAGTGGACGGTCGTGTCCACGGAGGTCGAGGCCCTTCAGCTGGAGTACTCCTGGATCAAGGAGTACGACCCCCGGTTCAACGTCAAGTACCGCGACGACAAGAGCTACCCGTACCTCGCGGTGACGATGAACGAGGAGTTCCCGCGCGTGCAGGTGATGCGCGGTCACAAGAAGAAGGGCGTGCGGTACTTCGGGCCGTACGGCCACGCCTGGGCCATCCGCGACACCGTCGACCTGCTGCTGCGCGTCTTCCCGGTGCGCACCTGCTCGGCGGGTGTCTTCCGGAACGCGGCCCGTACCGGCCGCCCCTGCCTGCTCGGTTACATCGGCAAGTGCTCCGCCCCGTGTGTGGGCCGGATCACCCCCGAGGACCACTGGGACCTGGCCGAGGAGTTCTGCGACTTCATGGCCGGTCGCACCGGCACCTACCTCCGCCGTCTGGAGCAGCAGATGGCGGAGGCGGCCGAGGAGATGGAGTACGAGCGGGCCGCCCGCCTGCGCGACGACATCGGGGCCCTGAAGAAGGCCATGGAGAAGAGCGCGGTCGTGCTCACCGACGCGACCGACGCCGACCTCATCGCGGTGGCCGAGGACGAGCTGGAGGCGGCCGTCCAGATCTTCCACGTGCGCGGCGGACGGGTACGCGGCCAGCGTGGCTGGGTCACCGACAAGGTCGAGGAGATCACCACCGGAGCCCTCGTCGAGCACGCCCTGCAGCAGCTCTACGGCGAGGAGACCGGGGACGCCGTCCCCAAGGAGGTCCTGGTCCCGGCCCTGCCCGAGCCGGTCGAGCCGGTCCAGGAGTGGCTGACCGGCCGCCGCGGGTCGAACGTCTCGCTGCGCATCCCGCAGCGCGGTGACAAGAAGGCGCTCATGGAGACCGTGCAGCGCAACGCCCAGCAGGCCCTCGTCCTGCACAAGACCAAGCGCGCCTCCGACCTGACCACGCGCTCGCGGGCCCTGGAGGAGATCGCCGAGGCCCTCGACCTGGACAGCGCCCCGCTGCGCATCGAGTGCTACGACATCTCGCACCTCCAGGGCGACGACGTCGTCGCCTCCATGGTCGTCTTCGAGGACGGGCTCCAGCGCAAGAGCGAGTACCGCCGTTTCCAGATCAGGGGCTTCGCCGGTCAGGACGACGTCCGCTCCATGCACGAGGTGATCACCCGCCGCTTCCGGCGTTACCTCGCCGAGAAGGAGAAGACGGGGGAGTGGGCCGACGGCGCGGACACCCCCACCGACGGTGAGCACACGTCCATCGACGGCGAGCACGCGCCCACCGGCGGCGGGACCCCGCTGGTCGCCGGCGAGCACGCGCCCACTGGCGGCGGGACCCCGCTCGTCGACGGCGATGCCCTCACCGCCTCTCTGACCGTCTCGCTCAAGGACGATGACGGCCGCCCCAGGAAGTTCGCGTATCCGCCGCAGCTCGTCGTGGTCGACGGCGGGCAGCCGCAGGTCGCGGCGGCCCGGCGCGCCCTGGACGAGCTGGGCATCGACGACATCGCCGTGTGCGGCCTCGCGAAGCGCCTGGAGGAGGTCTGGGTGCCGGGCGAGGACGACCCGGTGGTCCTGCCCCGCACCAGCGAGGGCCTCTATCTGCTGCAGCGCGTCCGCGACGAGGCCCACCGCTTCGCGATCACCTACCAGCGCGCCAAGCGCGCCAAGCGCTTCCGCTCCAGTCCCCTGGACGACGTGCCCGGTCTCGGCGACACCCGCAAACAGGCGCTCATCAAGCATTTCGGCTCGGTGAAGAAGCTACGCTCCGCCACAATCGAGCAGATCCAGGAGGTGCCCGGGATAGGCCGCAAGACGGCGGAGACCATCGCCGATGCCCTTGCCCAGGCGGCTCCGGCCGCACCAGCCGTGAACACGGCGACCGGAGAGATCATTGATGACGAGGAACCCGACGCGACGGCGGGCTCCTCGGGGGAGCCCGCGACCGCGGGCGTCCCGGACGGACGACGGGGGCAGGAGCCATGACCGAGCACGACGCACAGCCCACACCGGAGCGAGAACAGGCAGCCGGTGAACCGCAGAACGCGGTGCACGAAAACGGAGCACAGGTGACCACGGACGTCACGCCGGCCGGGGCCGAGGCGGCCATCCCCGAGCTGGTGATCATCTCCGGTATGTCCGGAGCGGGCCGCTCGACCGCGGCGAAGTGCCTGGAGGACCTGGGCTGGTTCGTCGTCGACAACCTCCCGCCCGCCCTGATCCCCACCATGGTGGAACTGGGCGCCCGCTCCCAGGGCAACGTGGCACGGATCGCGGTCGTCGTCGACGTGCGCGGCCGGCGCTTCTTCGACAACCTGCGCGAGTCCCTCGCCGACCTCGACACCCGGAACGTGACCAGGCGGATCGTTTTCCTGGAGTCCTCGGACGAGGCGCTGGTGCGCCGCTTCGAGTCGGTGCGCCGCCCGCACCCCCTCCAGGGCGACGGCCGCATCGTCGACGGCATCGCCGCCGAACGCGAGCTGCTGCGCGAGCTGCGCGGCGACGCCGACCTGGTGATCGACACCTCGAGCCTCAACGTGCACGAGCTGCGCGCGAAGATGGACGCCCAGTTCGCAGGCGACGAGGAGCCCGAGCTGCGGGCCACCGTGATGTCCTTCGGATTCAAGTACGGCTTGCCGGTGGACGCCGACCTGGTCGCGGACATGCGGTTCCTGCCCAACCCGCACTGGGTCCCGGAGCTGCGCCCGTTCACCGGCCTCAACGAGGAGGTCGCCGCGTACGTCTTCAACCAGCCCGGCGCCAAGGAGTTCCTCGACCGGTACGCCGAGCTGCTGCGCCTCATCGCGGCGGGTTACCGGCGCGAGGGCAAGCGGTACGTGACCATCGCCATCGGCTGTACCGGCGGCAAACACCGCTCGGTGGCGGTGTCGGAGAAGCTCGCCGCGCGCCTCGCGGCCGAGGGTGTGGAGACGGTGGTCGTACACCGGGACATGGGACGGGAATGACGGAACGCACACCGCGGCTGAGCAGGCTGCGCCGGATGGTGCCGGAGGGCCGCCCGAGCCGCGCGACGGCGGAGGCCCGCACGGCGCGGCCCGCCGAGGCCCGCGGCGGCCGCCCCCGCAGGCGCGGCGCCCAGCCCAAGGTCGTCGCCCTCGGCGGCGGCATGGGCCTGTCCGCCTCGCTGGCCGCGCTGCGCCGGATCACCGGCGACCTCACCGCCGTGGTCACGGTGGCCGACGACGGCGGCTCCAGCGGGCGCCTGCGCGACGAGCTGGGCGTACTCCCGCCCGGCGACCTGCGCAAGGCGCTGGCTGCGCTGTGCGGCGACGACGACTGGGGCCAGACCTGGGCCCGTGTCATCCAGCACCGCTTCCATTCCCAGGGCGATCTGCACGACCACGCGGTGGGCAACCTGCTGATCGTCGCCCTGTGGGAGCAGCTCGGCGATCATGTGCAGGCCCTGGACCTGGTCGGCAAGCTGCTCGGCGCGCACGGGCGCGTGCTGCCCATGTCCGCCGTGCCGCTGGAGCTCCAGGCCCTGGTCAAGGGGCACGACCCAAAGCGGCCCGAGGACGTGGACACCGTCCGCGGCCAGGCCACCGTGGCCCTCACACCGGGCGAGGTCCAGTCGGTGCACCTGGTGCCGAACGACCCGCCGGCCGTCCCCGAGGCCGTGGCCGCCGTACGGGACGCGGACTGGGTGGTGCTCGGCCCCGGTTCCTGGTTCTCCTCGGTCATCCCGCACCTGCTCGTCCCCGAACTGCTGGACGCGCTCACCGAGACCAAGGCCCGCAAGGTCCTCTCCCTGAACCTCGCTCCGCAGCCGGGAGAAACCGAGGGCTTCTCCCCGCAGCGTCATTTGGAGGTTTTGGGGCGACACGCCCCTAAACTCGCCCTGGACGTGGTGCTGGCCGACGAGGCCGCCGTGCCCGACCGGGACTCGCTCACCGAGGCCGCCAAGCGGCTCGGAGCCGCGGTCGAGCTGGCCCCGGTGGCCCGGACCGACGGAAGCCCCCGGCACGACCCGGAGCTGTTGGCCGCCGCGTACGACCGTATTTTTCGGATGCATGGAAGGATCGGCCCATGGCGATGACGGCAGCGGTGAAGGACGAGATCTCCCGGCTTCCCGTCACCCGGACCTGCTGCAGGAAGGCGGAGGTCTCCGCCATTCTGCGGTTCGCCGGCGGCCTCCACCTGGTGAGCGGGCGCATCGTGATCGAGGCGGAGCTGGACACCGCGATGGCGGCCCGGCGCCTCAAGCGGGACATCCTGGAGATCTTCGGCCACAGCTCCGAACTGATCGTGATGGCGCCCGGCGGGCTGCGTCGCGGTTCGCGCTACGTCGTGCGCGTGGTCGCCGGCGGCGACCAGCTGGCCCGCCAGACCGGCCTGGTCGACGGCCGGGGACGCCCGATCCGCGGGCTGCCCCCGCAGGTGGTCTCGGGGGCCACCTGTGACGCGGAGGCGGCCTGGCGCGGAGCCTTCCTGGCGCACGGCTCGCTGACCGAACCCGGCCGCTCCTCCTCCCTCGAGGTCACCTGCCCGGGTCCCGAGGCCGCGCTCGCCCTGGTCGGCGCGGCCCGCCGGCTGTCCATCGCGGCGAAGGCCCGTGAGGTGCGCGGGGTGGACCGGGTGGTCGTCCGCGACGGTGACGCCATCGGTGCCCTGCTCACCCGCCTCGGCGCGCACGAGTCCGTGCTGGCCTGGGAGGAGCGCCGGATGCGGCGCGAGGTGCGGGCCACCGCCAACCGGCTGGCCAACTTCGACGACGCCAACCTGCGCCGCTCGGCCCGCGCGGCCGTGGCCGCCGGTGCCCGGGTCCAGCGGGCCCTGGAGATCCTCGGCGAGGAGGTTCCCGAGCACCTCGCCGCTGCCGGGCGGCTGCGGATGGAGCACAAGCAGGCCTCCCTGGAGGAGCTGGGCGCGCTCGCCGACCCGCCGCTGACCAAGGACGCGGTCGCCGGCCGGATCCGCCGACTGCTGGCGATGGCGGACAAGCGCGCCTCCGATCTGGGTATCCCGGGCACGGAGGCCAACCTGTCCGAGGAGCTGGCGGAGAACCTGGCCGGTTAGCCGACGCGGCGTCAAACCGCCGGTGCCGGCGCCCGTTCGGGTGGTCGGCACCGGCAATTTTGTGTCCGTGAGACGTTCGCTCATGTGCACGAGACCGCCTCAGCTCGGTCGTGTGATGGGCTGGAACAAGGTCGGCGGCGCCTTGACCAGACCGGGACGGCAGGGAGGCCGACCTCCGCAAGGTGGTCCGACGCAGGGAACTCGAGTACCGCGTCGACGGCGGCCGTACGCACGACCGGACGCTGCGGCCCCGGAAGGGCGGTGAGAGGTACGGCGGCGCCGACAGCCTCTATGTGGCCGAAGTGTGGTTCACACGCTCGGCGCGCTCGAGCACTTCAGGGCCGTCGCGTACTACTCCCGCGTGAACGGACCGGGCACCATGAGGTCATGCTTCACTCTTTAGCGTGGCGGTGGTGTATCCGTGCGGGCGGCGAAGCAGGGTTCGCTTTCCAGGCGCGCGAGCCCCTGAAGGCGCAACTCCGGCCAGGCCGGTGGACCCGGTTGTGCGGGGCGTCGAACGCCCGCGGTGCGGGGCGCAGGCAATCCCCTTCACCGCGCTGTCAATCCCCTTTACGTCCTGGGCGGTTGGGCGCGTACGGCGCATCGCGGTCAGCGGTGTCCGCGGCGCACGTTCGGTCACTCCGTGACGGAGCGGCCGACCCGGTACGGCCTGGGCGCCCGCGGGTGCACGCCGGCGCGGAGAGCCCGACCGTGACCGGCGGGGCGCCGCCGTGGCCGCCGCCGGCCACAGCGGCAACGCTGACAAGCGCCTCACCCACACCATCGACCTCACCGGTGCCACCGCCGCCGACAAGCCGGCCCCGAGTATCCGACTGCTGTCGGCGGCCGATCGGACGGTGCTCGTGAAGAAGGCTCCGGCATCACCCAACAGGTGAGCGGAGCCCCCTCTCAACGGTGCGTGGAGACGTCATGCATCAGGTGAGCCGACCCGCTCACGAACGAGTGAAAAGACCGTCAAGAAGCACCGTCACACCCTGACAAAAGGGAGTGAAACGACCTCCGATCCGGGGGGTCCGTACCCCTACCGACGGGTACGGACAGCCTGCCCGTGTATGCGGCATCTCGATGTCACCGCGGGGGCCCCAGAGGGGTAGGGTCGGGGGTGGTCGGGGACATCCCAAATACAGCTCGCCGGCACCGCATCGCCGGCGTACCAACGAGGAGATCGGTTCGTGACGATCCGCGTAGGCATCAACGGCTTCGGTCGTATCGGCCGTAACTACTTCCGCGCGCTCCTGCAGCAGGGCGCGGACATCGAGGTTGTGGCTGTAAACGACCTGGGTGACACCGCCACCACGGCTCATCTGCTCAAGTACGACACGATTCTGGGCCGCCTCAAGCAGGAGGTCACGCACACCGCCGACACGATCACCGTCGACGGTCACACCATCAAGGTGCTCTCCGAGCGCAACCCCGCGGACATCCCGTGGGGCGAGCTGGGCGTCGACATCGTCATCGAGTCGACCGGCATCTTCACCAAGCGCGAGGACGCCGCCAAGCACCTCGACGGCGGTGCCAAGAAGGTCCTCATCTCGGCTCCGGCCAAGAACGAGGACATCACCATCGTGATGGGCGTCAACCAGGACAAGTACGACCCGGCGAAGGACCACGTCATCTCCAACGCCTCGTGCACCACCAACTGCGTGGCGCCGATGGCGAAGGTCCTGGACGAGAACTTCGGCATCGTCAGCGGCCTGATGACGACGGTGCACGCCTACACCAACGACCAGCGCATCCTGGACTTCCCGCACAAGGACCTGCGCCGCGCCCGCGCCGCCGCGGAGAACATCATCCCGACCACCACCGGCGCCGCCAAGGCCACCGCGCTGGTGCTGCCGCAGCTCAAGGGCAAGCTGGACGGCATCGCCATGCGCGTCCCGGTCCCGACCGGCTCCGCCACCGACCTGGTCGTGGAGCTGTCGCGCGAGGTCACCAAGGACGAGGTCAACGCCGCGTTCAAGAAGGCCTCCGAGGACGGCGCGCTCAAGGACTACCTGGCCTACACCGAGGACGAGATCGTCTCCTCGGACATCGTGGGCGACCCGGCCTCCTGCACCTTCGACTCGTCCTTGACCATGGTCCAGGACGGCAACACGGTGAAGGTTCTGGGCTGGTACGACAACGAGTGGGGCTACTCCAACCGCCTCGTGGACCTCACGGTCTTCGTCGGCAGCCAGCTCTGATCGCCGCAAGCAGGACCTCGAAGTGAGAGCAGGGCTCGGGCAGCGCACCGTCGCGCTGTCCGGGCCCTGTCCTACGCCCGGACCACGTCCTTTTACGATCAGGGGCATAAAAAGCCCTCATCAGGAGTCCACTCAATGAAGACGATCGACGAACTTCTCGCCGACGGCGTGAGCGGAAGGCGGGTCTTCGTCCGCGCCGACCTCAACGTGCCGCTGGCCGACGGGACGATCACCGACGACGGCCGCATCCGCGCCGTGCTGCCCACCGTGAAGGCCCTCGCGGACGCGGGCGCCGAGGTGGTCGTCGCCTCGCACCTGGGCCGCCCCAAGGGTGCGCCGGACCAGGCCTTCTCGCTGCTGCCCGTCGCCGAGCGACTCGGCGAACTCCTCGGCGCCCCGGTCGCCTTCGCCCAGGACACCGTCGGCCCGGCCGCCCACGCCGCCGTCGACGGCCTCCAGCCCGGCCAGGTCGCGGTCATCGAGAACCTGCGCTTCAACCCCGGCGAGACCTCCAAGGACGACACCGAGCGCGGCGAGTTCGCCGACCAGCTGGCCGCCCTCGCCGACGTCTACGTCGGTGACGGCTTCGGCGCGGTGCACCGTCAGCACGCCTCCGTGTACGACCTGCCGAAGAAGCTGCCGCACTACGCCGGCTACCTCATCGCCACCGAGGTCGGCGTCCTGCGGAAGCTCACCGAGGACGTCAAGCGCCCCTACGTCGTCGTGCTCGGCGGCGCCAAGGTCTCCGACAAGCTCGCCGTCATCGACGAGCTCCTCGGCAAGGCCGACCGCCTGCTCATCGGCGGCGGCATGGTCTACACCTTCCTCAAGGCCAAGGGCCACGAGGTCGGCATCTCCCTCCTCCAGGAGGACCAGATCCCGGCCGTCAGGGAGTACATGGAGCGCGCCGAGAAGAACGGTGTGGAGCTGGTGCTCCCCGTCGACGTCGTGGTCTCCCCGGCCTTCCCGGACCTGAAGGCCAAGGCTCCCACCGAGCACACCGTGGTCGACGCGGACAAGATGCCCGCCGGCCAGATGGGCCTGGACATCGGCCCGAAGTCGGGAGAGCTGTACGCCTCGAAGCTCGCCGACGCCGCGACCGTCTTCTGGAACGGTCCCATGGGCGTCTTCGAGCACCCCGACTACGCCGAGGGCACCAGGGCGGTCGCCCAGGCCCTCGTCGACTCGGACGGCTTCACCGTCGTGGGCGGCGGTGACTCCGCCGCAGCCGTGCGTACGCTCGGTTTCGACGAGAACGCATTCGGCCACATCTCGACCGGTGGCGGCGCCTCCCTCGAATACCTCGAGGGCAAGGCGCTCCCCGGCCTCGCCGCACTGGAGGACTGACCTCAATGGCTGCATCTAATTTCGCCGGGCGCATGCCGCTGATGGCGGGCAACTGGAAGATGAACCTCAACCACCTCGAGGCCATCGCGCACGTCCAGAAGCTCGCCTTCGCCCTGGCCGACAAGGACTACGAGGCCGTCGAGGTCGCCGTTCTGCCGCCCTTCACCGACCTGCGCTCCGTGCAGACACTGGTCGACGGCGACAAGCTCAAGATCAAGTACGGTGCCCAGGACATCTCGCAGCACGACTCCGGCGCCTACACCGGCGAGATCTCCGGCCCGATGCTCGCCAAGCTGAAGTGCACGTACGTGGTGATCGGCCACTCCGAGCGCCGGCAGTACCACGGCGAGACCGACGAGCTGGTCAACGCCAAGGTCAAGGCGGCCTTCAAGCACGGACTGACCCCGATCCTGTGCATCGGCGAGGAGCTGGACGTCCGCGAGGCGGGCAACCACGTCAACCACACCCTCGAGCAGCTCGAGGGCGGTCTGAAGGACCTCCCGGCCGAGCAGGCCGAGTCGATCGTGGTCGCCTACGAGCCCGTCTGGGCCATCGGCACCGGCAAGGTCTGCGGCTCCGACGACGCCCAGCAGGTCTGCGGCGCCATCCGGGCCAGGCTCGCCGAGCTGTACTCGCCGGAGGTGGCCGACAAGATCCGCATCCAGTACGGCGGCTCCGTCAAGGCGGGCAACGTGGCCGAGATCATGGCGCAGGCCGACATCGACGGCGCTCTGGTCGGCGGGGCCTCGCTGGACGCGGACGAGTTCGTCAAGATCGTCCGCTTCCGTGATCAGTAGCGGCAGCCGTGAGTAGGCGGTAGCGGCGATACGTCGTACTCTTGCGGGGGCACAGCCATGGTGCTGTGCCCCCGTCCATCCGAATCCGAGGAAGTTGGTCCAGCCGTGGTTTTGGGGTTCTCGATCGCCCTGATCGTCTTCAGCCTGCTGCTGATGCTGCTGGTGCTGATGCACAAGGGGAAGGGCGGCGGCCTGTCCGACATGTTCGGTGGCGGCATGCAGTCCTCCGTCGGCGGCTCCTCGGTCGCCGAGCGCAACCTCGACCGCATCACGATCGTGATCGCCGTGTTGTGGTTCGCGTGCATCATCGTCCTCGGCATGCTGATGAAGTCCAACGGCTGAGACACGCGCCCGGGACGCCGAGTCGATCGGCGTCTCACAAGCACATACATTCCGTACGTAAGGCCCCATGTTCGGTACGCGCTCCTGAGCGCGGCCTATCATGGGGCTTGCGTCTAGGTGTGGGGGTTGTAACTCCAATCACTGGACGCGCGTTGGGCCTTACGTAGACTGAGGCGCTCGCGGCGAAGCGAAACGCCGACTCGCTTCGCGGCACCATCACGCAGGGAGTTACGACCGTGGCAAGTGGCAACGCGATCCGAGGAAGCCGGGTCGGGGCGGGGCCGATGGGCGAGGCCGAGCGCGGCGAGTCCGCGCCCAGGCTGCGCATCTCCTTCTGGTGCTCCAACGGGCACGAGACGCAGCCCAGCTTCGCCAGCGACGCGCAGGTCCCCGACACCTGGGACTGTCCGCGCTGCGGCTTCCCCGCCGGCCAGGACCGGGACAACCCGCCGGACCCGCCCCGCACCGAGCCGTACAAGACGCACCTCGCGTACGTGCGGGAGCGTCGCAGTGACGCGGACGGCGAAGCGATCCTCGCCGAGGCGCTCGCCAAACTGCGCGGCGAAATCTAGGACTTCTCACCGGCCGGGTGCCCATGGGCACCCGGCCGGAGCCGTCTCACCCGGCCGCCGGCACCCCGTTGTCAGTGGTGCTCGTTACGGTGTGTGCATCGACGCATCGTGATCGGCGCAGCGTGAGGGGGACGCGTGGCAGGGGTCGGGACGGCAGGCGAGGGCGCACCCGCGTGGCGCGGAGGGTTCGGACGGCTGTGGACGGCCGCCGTGGTCTCCCGCTTCGGAGACGCGCTGCGTACGGCCGCGCTGCCACTGCTCGCCGTGCGGTTGACCGACGAGCCGCTCGTCATCGCCTCCGTCACCGCCTGCGGCTATGTGCCCTGGCTGCTGTTCGGGCTGTTCGGCGGGGCCGTGGCCGACCGGGTGGACCAGCGGCGCGCGATGTGGGCCGTGGACACGGTACGAGGCCTCCTCGTCGCCGCCTTCGCCCTCACCGTGGGCCTCGGGCACGCCTCGATCCCCCTGCTGCTCGCCCTCGCGTTCTCCCTCACCGCCCTACAGACGCTCTTCGACAACGCCTCCACCGCCCTGTTGCCCTCCCTGGTGGAGCGCGAGGTCCTCGGCGGTGCCAACGCCCGTCTGATGACCGGTCAGCAACTGGCGGGCGGGCTGTTCGCGGGCCCGTTCGTGCCGGTGCTGCTGACGGCCGGGGCGTTCATGCCCTTCGCGGCGGACGCCGGGACCTATCTGGTGGCCGCCACGCTCGTCGCGTCCTTGCGGATACGGCCCCCGGAGCGGGAGCCGCGCCCGGGCGGCAGCACCCTGCGCACGGAGATCGGCGCGGGCCTGCGCGCCCTGTGGCGCGACCGGACACTGCGTTCGGTCTGCGTGGCCACGCTGCTGTGCAACATCGGCATGGGCGCCCTGATCGCCACACTCGTCCTGCACGTCACCCGCTGGCTGCACGCCGGCAACGCGGGATACGTGGCCGCGATGACGGCGTACTCGGCCGGCAGCCTCGCCGGAGGCCTTATCGCCCAGCGGATCGCGCGCCGCGCCGGGCGCGTTCGGGCCCTGCTGCTCGGCGGCAGCGTCCAGGTCGCATCGCTGCTGCTCATCGGCGGTGTGCGGCACCTGGCGGCCCTGATCGCCGGGACGCTGTTGCTCGGCGCGATGAACATGGTGTGGAACGTCAACCAGGTCACGCTGATGCAGCAGCGCAGCCCCGAGTCGATGCTGGGCCGCATCGCCTCCGCCTTCCGTACCGCCTCGACGTCCGGCGCCCCGCTCGGCGCCCTCCTCGGCGGAGCGGCGGCCCGCCTCTGCGGACTCAACACGCCCGCCCTGCTCGCGGCCGTCCTCTTCGCCCTGGCGGTCACCGCGCTGATATCGGCGCGCAAGCCGGACGTAGAAGTTGTTGCACCGCGGGACGGCGTCATGACCCCTCGTCCCACGGGCTGATCAACTAGTTTGTGAACCGGCAGCGGGCAACGGACGCAGCAGGACAGGCAGGAAAGAAGGCAGAAGCCGGATATGAACGCAGACGGCCGTACGAGGCTCAACCAGACGCCCGAGTGGACCGCTCTCGCCAAGCACCGCGAGGAGCTGGCCGACACTCATCTGCGGGACCTGTTCGCCGCCGATCCGGGGCGCGGCGACGGGTACACGCTGCAGGTCGGCGACCTGCACATCGACTACTCGAAGCACCTGGTCACCGACGAGACGCTGCGGCTGCTGCGGGAGTTGGCGGCCGCCACGGACGTCTTCGGACTG
This sequence comes from Streptomyces sp. NPDC002520, assembly GCF_053595235.1. Taxonomy (NCBI): domain Bacteria; kingdom Bacillati; phylum Actinomycetota; class Actinomycetes; order Kitasatosporales; family Streptomycetaceae; genus Streptomyces; species Streptomyces sp. NPDC002520. The sequence goes on from NZ_JBSFXG010000009.1 coordinate 250,553, forward strand.
AGGGACGCCATGTTCCGCGGCGAGAAGATCAACACGACGGAGAACCGGGCCGTGCTGCACACGGCCCTGCGCGCCCCGCGCGACGCCGTGGTCGAGGTCGACGGGGAGAACGTCGTCCCGGACGTGCACGCCGTACTGGACCGGATGAGCGACTTCGCCGACCGAGTCCGCTCCGGCACCTGGACCGGCCACACCGGCAAGCGCATCAAGAACGTGATCAATGTCGGCATCGGCGGCTCCGACCTCGGCCCCGCCATGGCCTACGAGGTGCTGCGCAGCTTCACCGAGCGCGACCTCACCGTCCGCTTCGTCTCCAACGTGGACGGCGCCGACCTGCACGAGGCGACCCGGGACCTGGACCCGGCCGAGACGCTGTTCGTCATCGCCTCCAAGACCTTCACCACGGTCGAGACCATCACCAACGCGACCTCCGCGCGCACGTGGCTGGTGGACGCGCTCGGTGACACGTCCGCGGTCGCCCAGCACTTCGTGGCGCTGTCGACCAACGCCGAGAAGGTCGCCGAGTTCGGCATCGACACGGCCAACATGTTCGAGTTCTGGGACTGGGTCGGCGGACGGTACTCGTACGACTCCGCGATCGGCCTGTCCCTGATGATCGCCATCGGCCCGGACAACTTCCGCGAGATGCTGGACGGCTTCCGGCTGGTCGACGACCACTTCCGCACCGCCCCCGCCGAGGCCAACGTCCCGCTGCTGCTGGGCCTGCTGGGGATCTGGTACGACAACTTCCACGACGCCCAGTCGCACGCGGTACTGCCCTACAGCCACTACCTGTCGAAGTTCACCGCCTACCTGCAGCAGCTGGACATGGAGTCCAACGGCAAGCACGTGGCGCGTGACGGCCGTCCGGTCGACTGGCAGACCGGTCCCGTCGTCTGGGGCACCCCCGGTACCAACGGGCAGCACGCCTACTACCAGTTGATCCACCAGGGCACGAAGCTCATCCCCGCCGACTTCATCGGCTTCGCCCGGCCGGTGGCCGAGCTGAGCGGGGAACTGGAGGCCCAGCACGACCTGTTGATGGCCAACTTCTTCGCCCAGACCCAGGCGCTGGCGTTCGGCAAGACCGCCGAGGAGGTCCGTGCGGAGGGCGTGCCCGAGGAACTGGTCCCGCACAAGACCTTCCACGGCAACCGGCCGACGACCACGATCCTCGCCCGCGAACTGACCCCGTCCGTCCTCGGCCAGTTGGTCGCCCTCTACGAGCACAAGGTGTTCGTGCAGGGGGCGGTCTGGAACATCGACTCCTTCGACCAGTGGGGCGTGGAGCTGGGCAAGGTCCTCGCCAAGCGGGTGGAGCCGGCGCTGACCGAAGGGGCCGAGGTGGAGGGGCTGGACGCGTCGACGCGGGCCCTTGTCGCCACGTACAGGAAACTGCGCGGCCGCTGATCACCCCCCACACACACAGCGGCCACGGTCCCGGAAGACCCGCAGGGCCGGCGGGACCGCGCCACCTCGTGAGCACAGTCGTCGTCCGAACACGCGGACGCCGGGTCCCGTCCTGCGACGGAACCCGGCGTCAACTGTTCCGGAGACAGTCCGCGTTACGGCGACGCCGGCGGATACAGCGACCGCGGCAGATCGGAGGCCGCGGCCGAGTCCAGCAGCCACAGGGTGCGCTGCCGGCCGTACGCGCCCGCCGCCGGGGCCTGGATCTCGCCCGCACCGGACAGGGCGATGGCCGCGGCCTGGGCCTTGTCCTCGCCGGCCGCGAGGAGCCAGACCTCACGGGCCGAGCGGATCGCGGGCAGGGTGAGGGAGACGCGGGTCGGCGGGGGCTTGGGGGCGCCGTGGACGCCCACCACCGTGCGCTCGGTCTCGCGGACCGCGGGCAGCTCCGGGAAGAGGGAGGCCACGTGGGTGTCCGGGCCGACACCCAGCAGCAGGACGTCGAAGGACGGCGCACTGCCGTGGTTCTCCGGCCCGGCCGCCTTGGCCAGCTCCGCCGCGTACGCCTCCGCGGCCGCGTCCACGTCCGCACCGTACGGGCCGTCGGACGCGGGCATGGGGTGCACGCGCGCCGGGTCCAGCGGTACGGAGTTCAGCAGGGCCTCGCAGGCCTGCGTGTAGTTGCGCTCCGGGTCGCCCTCGGGGAGGTAGCGCTCGTCGCCCCACCACAGTTCGAGGCGGCCCCAGTCGATGGCGTCCCGGGCGGGGGACGCCGCCAGCGCGGCCAGCAGGCCGTTGCCGTTGCGGCCGCCCGTGAGGACCACGGACGCCCGGCCCCGGGAGGCCTGGGCGTCCACGATCTTCGTGATCAGGCGGGCCGCGGCGGCCTGCGCCATCAGCTCCTTGTCGCGGTGCACGACCAGCTGGGGAGTGCTCACTTCGCCGTCGCCTTCTTCGCAGGAGCCTTCTTGGCGGCCGTCTTCCTGGCGGGCGCCTTCGCGGCCTTTGCCGCCCCTTCCGGCGCGGCGGCCGGCTCCGCGGCGTCGGCCTGCGGGTCGGTGTTCAGCCGCTCCACGCCGTAACGCAGTGCCGAGGCGTAGGTGTCGTCCGGGTCGAGCCGGCGCAGCTCCTCCGCGATCAGCTCGGCGGTCTCCCGCCGCTTGAGCGCCACCGCGCGGGCCGGCTGGCCCTCGATGGACAGCGTGGCCAGCGAGCCGTCGGCCCGGTCGAGGACGATCGCGCCGCAGCTGGTGTCCATACGGACGGCCGTGAGGCCCGGCCCCGGGGACAGGGTGCGGCGCACGGGCACGCCGAGCCGGACCGCGAGCCACATGGCCAGCAGCTCGCAGCTCGGGTTGAACTCCTCGCCCTCCACCTCGACGGCCTGCACCGTGCAGGTCACCTGGTCCAGGGCCGCCGCCAGCATCGAGCGCCACGGCGTGATCCGGGTCCAGGCGAGGTCGGTGTCGCCGGGCGTGTAGGCCGCGGCGCGGGCCGACAGCTCCCGCACCGGCTGCTCGGCGGCATAGGTGTCGGTGACCCGGCGCTGGGCCAGCGCGCCCAGCGGGTCCTTCGCCGGGTCCAGCGGGGCGTTCACCGGCCACCACACCACCACCGGGGCGTCCGGCAGCAGCAGCGGCAGCACGACCGAGTCGGCCTGGTCGGCGACCTCGCCGTACAACCGCAGGATCGCCGTCTCGCCGGTGCCCGCCTCCGCGCCCACCCGCACCTCGGCGTCCAGACGCGAGGTGGTGCGGTCGCGGGGGGAGCGGGAGACACGCTTGATGACCACGAGCGTGCGTGAGGGGTGCTCGCGCGACGCGTCGTTGGCGGCCTTCAGGGCGTCGTAGGCGTTCTCCTCGTCGGTCACGATGACGAGGGTCAGGACCATGCCGACGGCGGGGGTGCCGATGGCTCGCCGACCCTGCACGAGCGCCTTGTTGATCTCGCCGGCGGTGGTGTCGGTCAGGTCGATCTTCATGGCCGGCGCCAGCTCCGTCCGTCTCGTGCGAGCATCTCGTCCGCCTCGGCGGGGCCCCAGGTGCCCGACTTGTACTGCGCGGGCCTGCCGTGCTTGTCCCAGTACTCCTCGATCGGGTCGAGGATCTTCCAGGACAGCTCGACCTCCTCGGTGCGCGGGAAGAGGTTGGCGTCGCCGAGCAGCACGTCCAGGATGAGCCGTTCGTACGCCTCCGGGCTCGACTCCGTGAAGGACTCGCCGTAGGCGAAGTCCATGGACACGTCCCGGATCTCCATCGAGGTGCCCGGCACCTTGGAGCCGAAGCGGACCGTGATGCCCTCGTCGGGCTGGACGCGGATGACGATCGCGTTCTGGCCCAGCTCCTCCGTCGCCGTGTGGTCGAAGGGGGAGTGCGGGGCCCGCTGGAAGACGACCGCGATCTCCGTCACGCGGCGGCCCAGCCGCTTGCCGGTGCGCAGGTAGAAGGGGACGCCCGCCCAGCGGCGGTTGTCGATGCCCACCTTGATCGCGGCGTAGGTGTCGGTCTTCGACTTCGCGTCGATGCCGTCCTCTTCGAGGTAGCCGATGACCTTCTCGCCGCCCTGCCAGCCCGCCGCGTACTGCCCGCGGACGGTGCCCCGGCCCAGGTCCTTCGGCAGCCGGACGGCGCCGAGCACCTTGGTCTTCTCCGCGGCCAGCGCGTCCGCGTCGAAGGAGGCGGGCTCCTCCATCGCGGTCAGCGCGAGAAGCTGGAGCAGGTGGTTCTGGATGACGTCACGGGCGGCGCCGATGCCGTCGTAGTAGCCGGCCCGGCCGCCGATGCCGATGTCCTCGGCCATGGTGATCTGCACATGGTCCACGAAGGACCGGTTCCAGATCGGCTCGAACATCGTGTTGGCGAAGCGCAGCGCCAGGATGTTCTGGACGGTCTCCTTGCCGAGGTAGTGGTCGATCCGGAACACCTGGTCCGGCTCGAACACCTCGTGCACGACCTTGTTGAGCGCCTCGGCCGACTCCAGGTCGTGGCCGAACGGCTTCTCGATGACCGCGCGGCGCCAGGAGCCGCCGCTCTGATCGGCCAGGCCGTGCTTCTTCAGCTGCTGGATGACGAGGGGGAAGGAGCGCGGCGGCACCGACAGGTAGAAGGCGAAGTTGCCGCCCGTGCCCTGTGCCTTGTCCAGCTCCTCGATGGTGGAGCGCAGCCGCTCGAACGCGTCGTCGTCGTCGAAGGTGCCCTGGACGAAGCGCATCCCCTGGATGAGCTGCTGCCAGACCTCCTCACGGAACGGCGTACGGGCGTGCGCCTTGACCGCGTCGTGGACCTCCTGCGCGAAGTCCTCGTTGGCCCATTCGCGGCGGGCGAAGCCCACCAGCGAGAAGCCCGGCGGCAGCAGACCCCGGTTCGCGAGGTCGTAGACCGCGGGCATCAGCTTCTTGCGCGACAGGTCGCCCGTGACGCCGAAGATCACCAGGCCCGACGGCCCCGCGATACGCGGGAGCCGTCGGTCGGCGGGGTCACGAAGCGGGTTGGCTCCGGAACCGGAAAGCGGTGACAACTCAGTCCTCCGCGGGGACGAGGCGCTTGAGCTCCGCCTCGGTCGACTTGAGCAGGTCGATCCAGGACGCCTCGAACTTCTCGACGCCCTCGTCCTCCAGCACCTGGACCACGTCGTCGTACGCGATCCCGAGCTTCTCGACCGCGTCGAGGTCGGCGCGGGCCTGCGCGTAGCCGCCGGTGATGGTGTCGCCGGTGATCTCGCCGTGGTCCTCGGTGGCCTCGAGGGTGGCCTCCGGCATGGTGTTGACCGTGTTCGCCGCGACCAGCTCGGTGACGTACATGGTGTCCGGGTAGGCCGGGTCCTTGACGCCGGTCGACGCCCACAGCGGACGCTGCTTGTTGGCGCCGTCCCGCTCCAGGGCCTTCCAGCGGTCGGAGGAGAAGACCTCCTCGTACGCCTCGTAGGCGAGGCGCGCGTTGGCGACGGCGGCCTTGCCGCGCAACGCCTTGGCCTCGTCGGTGCCGAGGGCGTCAAGGCGCTTGTCGATCTCGGTGTCCACGCGGGACACGAAGAAGGACGCGACGGAGCGGATCAGCGACAGGTCCAGGCCGCGCTCCTTGGCCTTCTCCAGGCCGGTGAGGTAGGCGTCCATGACCGCGCGGTAGCGCTCCAGCGAGAAGATCAGCGTGACGTTGACGCTGATGCCGAGGCCGATGACCTCGGCGATCGCCGGCAGACCCGCCTTCGTGGCCGGGATCTTGATGAGGGTGTTGGGGCGGTCGACCAGCCAGGCCAGCTGCTTGGCCTCGGCGACGGTCGCCCGGGTGTTGTGGGCGAGGCGCGGGTCGACCTCGATGGAGACCCGGCCGTCCTGGCCGCCGGTCGCGTCGAAGACCGGGCGCAGGATGTCGGCGGCGTCGCGGACGTCCGCCGTGGTGATCATGCGGATGGCCTCGTCCACGGTGACCTTGCGGGCGGCGAGGTCGGCGAGCTGCTGCCCGTACCCGTCACCGCTGCTGATCGCCTTCTGGAAGATCGTCGGGTTGGTGGTGACGCCCACGACGTGCTGCTGGTCGATCAGTTCGGCGAGGTTGCCGGACGTGATCCGCTTGCGCGACAGGTCGTCCAGCCAGATCGCGACGCCTTCCTCGGAGAGGCGCTTGAGTGCGTCTGTCATGGAATTACATCTCCTACGTGTCGTGTATGAGCGTCAGCGCTGGGCGTCGGCGAGGGATTCCCGGGCCTTCGCGGCCACGTTCTCGGCGGTGAAGCCGAACTCGCGGAAGAGGACCTTGCCGTCGGCGGACGCACCGAAGTGCTCCAGGGAGACGATGCGGCCGGCGTCCCCGACGTACCTGTGCCAGGTCAGACCGATGCCCGCCTCCACGGCGACACGGGCCTTGACGGACGGCGGCAGCACGGAGTCCCGGTACCCCTGGTCCTGCTGCTCGAACCACTCCACGGACGGCATGGACACCACCCGCGTGGGCACGCCCTCGGCCTGCAGCTGCTCGCGCGCCTCGACCGCCAGGTGCACCTCGGAACCGGTGGCGATCAGGATCACCTGCGGCTCCGTGTTCTGCCCGCCGGGCCCTTCGGCCTCGAACATGACGTATCCGCCGCGCGCGGCGTCGTCGTTGGACTCGTAGGTCGGCACGCCCTGGCGGGTCAGCACCAGGCCGTGCGGCTGGCCCTTGCCGAACTCCTTGGTCCAGCGCCCCAGGATCTCGCGCCAGGCGATGGCGGTCTCGTTGGCGTCCGCCGGGCGGACGACGTTCAGACCGGGGATCGCGCGCAGCGCGGCCAGGTGCTCGACGGGCTGGTGGGTGGGGCCGTCCTCGCCGAGGCCGATGGAGTCGTGCGTCCACACGTACGTCACCGGCACGTGCATGAGGGCCGACAGACGCACCGCGTTGCGCATGTAGTCGGAGAAGACGAGGAAGGTGCCCCCGTAGACACGGGTGTTGCCGTGCAGCGTGATGCCGTTCATCTCCGCGGCCATCGCGAACTCGCGGATGCCGAAGTGGACGGTACGGCCGTACGGGTTGGCCTCCGGCAGCGGGTTGTCCGCCGGCAGGAAGGAGCTGTCCTTGTCGATGGTCGTGTTGTTCGACCCCGCGAGGTCGGCGGAGCCGCCCCACAGCTCGGGGATGACCGCGCCGAGGGCCTGCAGCACCTTGCCGGAGGCGGCGCGGGTCGCGATGCCCTTGCCCGTCTCGAAGACCGGGATCTTCTCCTCCCAGCCCGTCGGCAGCTCTTCCTTGCTCATGCGGTCGAACTCGGCGGCGCGCTCCGGGTTGGTGTTGCGCCACTCCTGGAACGACTTCTCCCACTCCGCCTTGGCCTGACGGCCCCGTTCGAGGGCCTGGCGGGTGTGGGCGAGCACCTCGTCCTCGACGGCGAAGGACTTCGTGTCGTCGAAGCCGAGGACGCGCTTGGTCGCGGCGACCTCGTCGGCGCCGAGCGCCGAGCCGTGGGCGGCCTCGGTGTTCTGGGCGTTCGGGGCCGGCCAGGCGATGATCGAGCGCATCGCGATGAAGGACGGCCGGTCGGTGACCGCCTTGGCCTTCTCGATCGCCGCGTAGATCGCCTCGGGGTCCAGGTCGCCGGTGGACTTGGCCTCCACACGCTGCACGTGCCAGCCGTAGGCCTCATAGCGCTTGACCGTGTCCTCGGAGACCGCAGTCTCGGTGTCGCCCTCGATCGAGATGTGGTTGTCGTCCCACAGCAGGATCAGGTTGCCGAGCTTCTGGTGACCGGCCAGCGAGGACGCCTCGGAGGAGATGCCCTCCTGGAGGCAGCCGTCACCGGCGATGCAGTAGATGTAGTGGTCGAACGGGGACGAGCCCTGCGGGGCGTCCGGGTCGAACAGACCGCGCTCGAAGCGGGAGGCCATCGCCATGCCCACCGCGTTGGCCACACCCTGGCCCAGCGGACCGGTGGTGGTCTCGACGCCCTTGGTGTGCCCGTACTCCGGGTGACCCGGAGTCTTCGAGCCCCAGGTGCGGAAGGACTCCAGGTCCTCCAGCTCCAGACCGAAGCCGGCCAGGTAGAGCTGCGTGTAGAGAGTCAGGGACGAGTGTCCGGCGGACAGGACGAACCGGTCACGGCCCACCCACTCCGGGTCGGCCGGGTCGTGCCGCATCACCTTCTGGAAGAGGGTGTAGGCGGCCGGGGCCAGGCTCATCGCCGTACCGGGATGGCCGTTGCCCACCTTCTGTACGGCGTCGGCGGCCAGGACACGAGCGGTGTCCACGGCCCGCTGGTCGAGCTCGGTCCAGTCAAGGTCTGTGGTGGTCGGCTTGGTGCTCACCCTGGTTCAGGGCTCCTCTCCACATGTCGGTCGCCGGTCGTCGGGGCAGACTGCCCTCCCGGCCGCCGGTGCACTTCTGCCCACCGGCCGGGTTGAGCCTACCCCTGTGAGGACGTGCGTTTTTTCGAGTCATTCCAGACTGCCGGGCATCCGTGCGATCCGCCTCCCGACTGGCCGACACCGCATTCGGCACATGAATACGGAGCCGCTCATCTGACCGCTCAGTCGAGCCCCTGGACCCCTCTTATGAGACGTCCGCCAACACGACCCCACCCCCGCGAAGGCCGGGGTATGGGCAACGTCTAAAGTGGCGTGGTACGCGCGAGCCTTTACCGGGACTTTCACACGGTGAGGTTTGCTGGGATGTCTCTGTCAGGGGTGTGCGTGACGGCCGTCGAATCCCGTCCAGCGGATGGGGGCACCGCCCATGCCGTGCAGGTCATGGGAGAGCTCGGTGGTGCGAGCCGGGGTCCGGGCGATCGGTCGTTCGGAGCCCGTGTCAAGGCGTTCGTGGCGCTGACCAAGCCGCGGATCATCGAGCTGCTGCTCATCACCACCGTTCCGGTGATGTTCCTGGCTCAGCAGGGCGTACCCGACCTCAGGCTGGTCCTGCTCACCTGCGTCGGCGGTTACCTGTCCGCGGGCGGCGCCAACGCGCTGAACATGTACATCGACCGGGACATCGACGCCCTGATGGACCGCACCTCGCAGCGGCCGCTGGTGACCGGCATGGTCAGCCCGCGCGAGTGCCTGGCCTTCGGCATCACGCTGGCGGTCGTCTCGACGCTGCTGTTCGGGTTCACCGTCAACTGGCTGAGTGCCTGGCTGTCACTCGGAGCGCTCCTTTTCTACGTCGTCGTCTACACGATGATCCTCAAGCGGCGTACGTCGCAGAACATCGTGTGGGGCGGTATCGCCGGCTGCCTTCCGGTGCTGATCGGCTGGTCCTCCGTCACGAACTCGATGTCGTGGGCGCCGGTCGTTCTCTTCCTCGTCATGTTCTTCTGGACACCGCCGCACTACTGGCCGCTGTCCATGAAGGTCAAGGAGGACTACGCACGCGTGGGCGTGCCGATGCTCCCGGTCATCGCCTCCAACAAGGTGGTCGCCCGGCAGATCGTCATCTACAGCTGGGTGATGGTGGCCGTCTCCCTGCTGCTCACCCCGCTCGGCTACACCGGCTGGTTCTACACGGTGGTCGCGCTCGCGGCCGGCGGCTTCTGGCTGTGGGAGGCGCACGGGCTGCAGAACCGGGCGAAGGCCGAGGTGACCGGGGTCAAGCTCAAGGAGATGCGGCTGTTCCACTGGTCGATCACCTACGTGTCGATCCTCTTCGTCGCGGTCGCGGTGGATCCCTTCCTGCGATAGCACCGCGGCAGCCTCCGGCGCTTCTGACGGGAGGGGCGCGTGGTCAAGGCCACGCACCCCTCCCGTCGCCGTTCGATCTACCCATGAGTAGCATCCTGGCCATGGCAGACACGCAGCAGGTTGACCCCAAGGCCGAGCGCAAGGCGGCGAAGCTCGCCCACCAGATCAGCACCTTCGCGAAGTCGCACGGCGGCGCCGAGGGTCAGGTGGCCTACATCGGCGAGCGCGGCGCCCGTATCGCCCTGGTCGGCGAGGACGGCGAGTGGGGCAACCTGGTGGCCCCCACCCTCGAGATCGCCGAGCAGGCGGTGCGCAAGGCCGGCATCACCGTGCACGAGTCCTTCGACGGCGAGTTCGCGCTGAAGGTGAAGACGGGACCGTACGAGTGGAAGCGGATGGCCGGGATCCAGATCGGCGGCTGATTTCGGGGCGACCGCGTTCCTTCACCGTGCCCGTTCGCGGATCGGATGCGAACGTGTGTCCCGATGGTCGCTGGTCATGAGGATGCGGGGTGTGTGGGGGCGTAACGGTCGGTAGGGTCACCGTGTCAGTCCGTGAGCCCTTCGAAGGCACGAACCGGTGAACGCCGGGGACACGGTTGTACGTGGCGTCGACCGGACTGTCGTCATCGGGCGCTGTCCGATGTGGGTGTCTGTCACCGCACCCGCGCCCTCGTCTCCGTCGAGGGCGGATGCGACCCGTGACCGTCCTGTCGTAGGGGGCAGTCGGGAGCGCGACAAGGTGTGAGCTGTCGAGTCGGCAGGCTCGTTCGCTCGCGGCCGAGAAGGTGACCCGTTAGGACGGGTAGGAAGCACGTCCGCCCACGGGGGAGCCCCGATGATCGAAACGTCGTCCCTCGTGGACCAGTACTGCCACGGGGTGCTGCGGACGGAACTGGGCCTCGGCACCTTCGAGGCCCAGTTGGCCCGCACCGAGGGGCCTCCGGCGCCCGGCACCACGCTCTTCGACACCCAGACCGGCTTCGCCGTGCGGCGCTGGTGCCCGCCCCTCCTCGGTCTGGAGCCGCACTGCGCGCCCGCCCGCTATCTCGCCCGGCGCCGCGAACTGGGCGTCCTGGAAGCGGGCCGCCGGCTGCTGCGGGGCAGCGGCATCACCACCTACCTGGTCGACACCGGCCTGCCCGGAGACCTCACAGGACCTGACGAGATGGCCTCCGCCGGGGACGCCGAGGCCCGCGAGATCATCCGCCTGGAACTCCTCGCCGAACAGGTCGCCGACACCTCGGGCACCGTCGAGTCCTTCCTCGCCAACCTCGCCGAATCCGTGCACGGGGCCGCCGGGCAGGCGGTCGCCTTCACCTCCGTGGCCGGGCTCAGGAACGGACTGGCTCTCGCGCCCGAGCCGCCGGGACCGGGCGAGGTGCGGGGCGCGGCCGGCCGCTGGCTGGCCGGGCGGCCGGTCGGCGGCGAACTCTCCGACCCGGTCCTGCTCCAGCACCTGCTGTGGATCGCGGTCGCCTCCGGACTTCCCCTGCAACTGCACGCCGGGCTCGGCGAACCGGGCTCCCGCATCGACCGCACGGACCCGGTGCTGCTCACCGACTTCGTGCGGGCCACGGCGGGCCTCGGCGCGGACCTGATCCTGCTGCACGGGTATCCGTACCACCGTCACGCCGCCCACCTGGCCGGTGTCTTCCCGCACGTGTACGCCGACTCGGGGGCGGCCCTCGTCCGCACCGGCGCCCGCGCGGCCACCGTCCTCGCCGAGATCCTGGAGCTGGCCCCGTTCGGCAAGATCCTCTTCTCCAGCGGCGCCCACGGCCTGCCCGAACTGCACGTCGTCGGCGCCCATCTGTTCCGCGAGGCCCTGAACCGGGTGCTGGGGACCTGGGTCGCGGACGGCGCCTGGTCCCTGGGGGACGCCCAGCGGGTGGCCCGAATGGTCGCGGCGGACAACGCGCGCCGGGTGTACGGGCTGACGTGAGCCGTCCAGACTGAGCCGATGCCGACCGACGCGCTCATCGACCGCTTCCTGCACGGCCTCGCGCCGCTACGACCGCTCGCCCTGTGGGCCCACGGCTCCCTGGCCGGCGGGGACTACCAGGAGGGCCGCAGCGACCTGGACCTGATCGCGGTGCTGCCCGGCCCCATCGGCTTCGGAACCGTACGGCAGACGGTGACGCTGCACCGCCGGCTGCGCACCGAACCGCTCGCCGCCAAGCTGCACTGCAGCTATCTCACCCCGGCCACGCTCGCCGACCCCGAGCGTTCGCACCTCACCTGGGCGCACGAACACGTGATGCGCCGCCCGGTCACCCCCGTCACCCGGGGCGAGCTGCACCGGTTCGGCCGGGTGCTGCACGGCGAGGCGCCGGGCGCCCTGCTCCCGCCGGTGCCGGCGCACGAGCTGAACGGGTACGTGGTGCGCGACCAGCGGGACTACTGGCGGCCGGCGGTCGACAAGGCGAGGCTGTGGCGGCAGGACGTCTGGGTCGACCTGGGGCTGCTGACCTTCGCCCGCGCCACCGTCACCCTGCGCGAGGGGCGGCTGATCTCCAAGCGCGAGGCGCTCGCCGAACTGCCCGCGCTCGGCGCGCCCACGGAGGTCGTCGAGGACATCGCGCGGCGCCGCTACGACGAGGACCCCGCCCCGGCGCACGACGACTGGCGCGCCCGCCGCGCCGACCTGACCCGCGCCTACCTCGGCCCGGCGATCGACGCGCTGATTACCACGTACGGATGACAGTCGTGCGGGTACGCGCTCACGCGCGCGTGCCCACCGCCACATCGGCCGAGGGGCCGGGCAGGTCCAGGGGGGCCTCCGGGCGTTCCCGCAGGGACAGCAGGACGCGCAGCACGCCGATCCACACCAGGCACGAGCCGAACATGTGCAGGCCGACCAGGGCCTCGGGCAGGTGCGTGAAGTACTGGACGTAGCCGATGACGCCCTGGCCGAGCAGGATCAGGAAGAGGTCGCGGGTGCGGTCGAGCGGGCCCTTGGGGGCGTCGACCGCCTTCAGCACGAACCAGAGCGCGAACGTCAGCGTCACCACGATCCAGGCGAGCACCGCGTGCAGCTTGGAGACGGTCTCCCAGTCGATGGGGATCCGCTCCACCTCGCTGGAGTCACCCGCGTGCGGGCCCGCGCCGGTCACCACCGTGCCGACGGCGATGAGCAGCACGGAGGCGGCCACCAGGAACCACACCAGCTGCTGCACGGCCTTGCCGACCAGCGGCCGGGGCGCCTCATCACCCTCCCGGGTGCGTTCCCACATCACCGTGGCGACGGCGATCAGCGCCGAGGACAGCAGGAAGTGCGCGGCGACCGTGTACGGGTTCAGGCCGACCAGGACGACGATGCCGCCGAGCACCGCGTTGCCCATGACCACCCAGAACTGCGCCCAGCCCAGCCGGGTCAGGCCGCGCCGCCACGGCTTCTCGGAGCGCGCGGCGATGATGGCCCAGCCGACGGCCGCGCACAGCACGTACGTCAGCATGCGGTTGCCGAACTCGATGGCGCCGTGGAAGCCCATCGCGCTGGTGGTGGTCAGCGAGTCGTCGGTGCAGGTGGGCCAGGTCGGGCAGCCGAGGCCCGAGCCGGTCAGCCGGACGGCGCCGCCCGTGACCACGATGACCACCGACATGACGAGTGCGGCGAAGGCCGCCCGCCGGACCGTCCGGGGTTCCGGGGTCCAACGGGCTGCGATGAAGGCGAGCGGGTTGCGCAGGGCCGCTACGGCGTCGGCACGGGTCAGCTTTGGCACGTGCACCATCGTAGGCCGCCGCTTGTGCATCCATTCACGAGGGTCCCGCTCCGTACCCCGAAGGAGGTCGGCCGGGCCCCTACTCCCAGCGGAAGAACCTGCCCGCCGCGGCCAGCCCCACGACCGCCCATCCGGCGAGGATCCCCAGGTCGCCCCACGGCATCCCGGCCCCGTGCTGGAGCACGTCCCGCAGACCGTCCGACAGGGCGGAGATGGGCAGCAGACCGAGGACGTCCTGTGCGGCCGGCGGGAACTTGTCGAGCGGCACGATCACCCCGCCGCCGACGAGCAGCAGCAGGAAGACCAGGTTGGCGGCGGCCAGTGTGGCCTCGGCCTTCAGGGTGCCCGCCATCAGCAGCCCGAGCCCGGAGAAGGCGGCCGTGCCGAGGACGAGCAGCAGCACGACCGAGACGGGGTCGCCGTGCGGGGACCAGCCCAGCGCGAAGGCGATCACCGTCAGCAGGATCACCTGGAGGATCTCGGTGACCAGCACGGACACCGTCTTGGCGGTCATCAGGCCCCAGCGGGGCAGCGGGGAGGAGGCGAGCCGCTTCAGCACGCCGTAACGGCGCTCGAAGCCGGTCGCGATGGCCTGCCCGGTGAACGCGGTCGACATCACGGCGAGGGCCAGGACGCCCGGGGCGAGGAAGTCGACCGCCTCGCCCTTGCCGGTGTCGACGATGTCCACGGAGCTGAAGAGCACCAGCAGCAGCGTCGGGATCACGACGGTCAGCAGCAGCTGCTCGCCGTTGCGCAGGAGCATCCTCGTCTCCAGCGCCGCCTGCGCCCCGATCATGCGGAAGAGCGGGGCGGCGCCCGGCTTGGGGGCGTAGGTACCCGTCACGGTGGTCACGAGCGCAGCTCCTTGCCGGTCAGCTCGAGGCTGTGTTCTCCCGGGGGACGACCCCCGGACCCCCGGCCGATGTCGGTGTGAGCCGGAATCATGAGCGCAACTCCCTGCCGGTCAGCTCCAGAAAAACGTCTTCGAGAGTGTGCCGCTCCACGGAGATCCGGTCCGGCATCACTCCGTGCTGGGCGCACCACGAGGTCACCGTGGCCAGCAGCTGGGGGTCGACCTTGCCGGTGACCCGGTAGCTGCCCGGGGTCAGCTCGGCGGCCGTGGAGTCGGCCGGGAGCGCCTTCAGCAGGGAGCCGACGTCGAGGCCGGGGCGGCCGGTGAAGCGCAAGGTGTTCTCGGCGCCGCCCTTGCACAGCTCCTCGGGGGAGCCCTGGACGATGACCCGGCCGCCGTCGATGATCGCGACGTCGTCGGCGAGCTGCTCGGCCTCTTCCATGTGGTGGGTGGTGAGGATCACCGAGACGCCGTCGGCGCGCAGGTCCCTGACCAGGTCCCAGGTGGCCCGGCGGGCCTGCGGGTCGAGGCCCGCGGTCGGCTCGTCCAGGAACACCAGCTCCGGGCGTCCGACCACGGCCATGGCGAGCGCGAGCCGCTGCTGCTGGCCGCCGGACAGCCGCCGGTAGCTGGTGCGGCCGCAGGAGCCGAGCCCGAGGCGTTCGACGAGCGCGTCCACGTCCAGCGGGTGCGCGTGCAGCTTGGCGACATGGCGGAGCATCTCGTCCGCGCGGGCGCCAGAGTAGACGCCGCCGGACTGGAGCATGACGCCCACGCGGGGGCGCAGCTCGGCGGACTGGCGTATCGGGTCGAGGCCGAGGACGCGCACCGTGCCGGAATCCGGCTTCCGGTACCCCTCGCAGGTCTCGATCGTGGTCGTCTTCCCCGCCCCGTTGGGGCCGAGTACGGCGGTGACTCCCGCCTGGGCCACCAGGTCGAGGCCGTCGACCGCGGTCTTTGTGCCGTACCGCTTCACCAGGGCCTTGACCTCGATGACCGGGTGCGACGCGAAGCGTCTCGTCGACGGGTGGTGGTCGGGAGACGGGCGGGCGGGCTCACTTCGCATGGGTCCAGAGTCTAGGTACGCCGCCCGGGGCTCAGGCGCGGGGGTGCGGGAACTCGTCCTCACGGGGACGATGCACGGGCAGCCACCGCTGCGCGTAGGCGACCGCGTCCGCCACCGGGAACAGGCGTGCGGTGGCCGCGCCGACCTTTCCGCGCACGACCGGCCGGTCCCGTTCGAAGTCGTGGCCCAGCTCGTCGAAGCGGTCGGAGGTGATCGACACCTCGGTCACCCTCTCCCATCCGCCGCCCGGCGCGGGCCGGCCGACCTCCACGTGCGGGGAGGGTATGCGGTACTCGGCCAGGTGGAAGCTGGTGCAGGCGTCGTAGCCCGCGCCGAGCAGCAGGACGCGGGCGCCGAGCTTCTCCAGCCGGGCCAGCGGACTGCGCTCGCCGAGCCGGCAGTCGGGGGCGTGGCCCGCGGTGATCTCCGCGGCACGCCCTCCGAGCGCCGCGAACGAGGTCTGCGGGTGCGCGCTGCGCAGGGCGCCGGGCCAGGTCCGCACGGTCTCGGGGATCACGCCGACCCCGCGCGTGGGGGTGATCCGGGGGTCGTAGGCGGGCATCGTGGCCCGGATGCGCTCCCACCAGTCCTCGGGCACCGGAGGGTTCCCCCACACCGCGGGGTCGGACAGGTCGCCGGACTGGGCGGGGACGACGAGCGTGCCGTCCGGGCCGAGGGCGTCGAGGAGCGCCCGGACCACGGCGACGGCGCCTCCGTTGACCCAGCCCAGGGCGCTGAGGGAGGAGTGCACCAGGAGGATCTCGCCGGGTTCGACACCGAGCGCGCTCAGCTCCGCGCCGGCACTGTCGCGGGTGACGAGGGGGCCGCGCGGAGGGGATGTCGGCATGGGGTGGAGTCTTCCCGAACGGGCGTGCCCGGCGCCACCGATTTGCCTGGTGAGAGGCGCCGGAATGATCGATCAGAAGATCGTTTCCGCAGGTCGGATTAGGTATACCTAAGTGATGCAGGGCACCGTCGATGATCCGGACGGCGCTTGTCAGGCCGCGAGGAATTACGCAACAATGGCGTTGTGAAAAACGTCGACGAGGCTCGGGAGACCCCGATGGGGACCCCCCATGAGGAGCTCGCGACCGGAGAGCGCTCGACGCGCAACCGGGTCGTGCGGTCCATCCTGGACCACGGCCCGTCGACCGTCGCCGAGCTGGCCGGCCGGCTGGGGCTGACCCAGGCCGCCGTACGGCGGCATCTGGACGCCCTGGCCGCCGACGACGTCGTGGAGGCACGCGAGCAGCGCGTGTACGGCACGCGCACGCGAGGCCGCCCCGCCAAGGTGTTCGCACTGACCGACTGCGGCCGGGACGCCTTCGACCAGTCCTACGACAAGCTCGCCGCGGACGCCATGCGCTGGATCGCCGAGCACGAGGGCGGAGCCGACGCGGTCGCCGCCTTCGCCCGCGCCCGGATCGCCGCCCAGGCGGGTGTGTACCGCGAGGCGATCGGGAGCGTCGGCCCCGAGGAGCGCACCGAAGCCCTGGCCAGGGCCCTGAGTGCCGACGGGTACGCTGCTACGGCGCGCAGCGCACCGGTCGGCGAACAGCTGTGCCAGCACCACTGCCCGGTCGCCCATGTCGCGGAGCAGTTCCCCCAGCTGTGTGAGGCGGAGACGGAGATCTTCGCCGAGCTGCTCGGGACCCACGTCCAGCGACTGGCGACCATCGCCCACGGCGACGGCGTCTGCACGACGTTCATCCCCAAGATTTCGAAGACCGATCAGAGCCATCACGCTTCTGCAAGCACGGCCGGGAGGAACCCCGCATGACTCTCCCCACGGAGACTGTCCACCCCGAACTCGAGGGCCTGGGCAAGTACGAATACGGTTGGGCCGACTCCGACGAGGCCGGCGCCTCTGCGAAGCGTGGTCTGAACGAGGACGTGGTCCGGGACATCTCGGCGAAGAAGTCCGAGCCGGAGTGGATGACCAAGCTCCGTCTCAAGGGCCTGCGCCTCTTCGAGAAGAAGCCCATGCCGAACTGGGGCTCGGACCTGTCGGGCATCGACTTCGACAACATCAAGTACTTCGTGCGCTCCACGGAGAAGCAGGCGGAGTCCTGGGAGGACCTGCCCGAGGACATCAAGAACACGTACGACAAGCTCGGCATCCCGGAGGCGGAGAAGCAGCGCCTCGTCGCCGGTGTCGCCGCCCAGTACGAGTCCGAGGTCGTCTACCACCAGATCCGTGAGGACCTGGAGGAGCAGGGCGTCATCTTCCTCGACACCGACACCGCGCTGAAGGAGCACCCGGAGCTCTTCAAGGAGTACTTCGGCACCGTCATCCCGGTCGGTGACAACAAGTTCGCCTCCCTGAACAGCGCCGTGTGGTCGGGTGGCTCCTTCATCTACGTCCCGCCGGGCGTCCACGTGGAGATCCCGCTCCAGGCCTACTTCCGCATCAACACGGAGAACATGGGCCAGTTCGAGCGGACCCTGATCATCGTCGACGAGGGTGCCTACGTGCACTACGTCGAGGGCTGCACCGCCCCGATCTACAAGTCGGACTCGCTGCACTCCGCGGTCGTCGAGATCATCGTCAAGAAGAACGCCCGCTGCCGCTACACGACCATCCAGAACTGGTCGAACAACGTCTACAACCTGGTCACCAAGCGCGCCGTGGCGTACGAGGGCGCGACCATGGAGTGGATCGACGGCAACATCGGCTCCAAGGTGACGATGAAGTACCCGGCCGTCTACCTGATGGGCGAGCACGCCAAGGGCGAGACCCTCTCCATCGCCTTCGCGGGCGAGGGCCAGCACCAGGACGCCGGTTCCAAGATGGTCCACATGGCGCCGAACACCTCGTCCAACATCGTCTCCAAGTCGGTGGCGCGCGGTGGCGGCCGTACCTCGTACCGCGGCCTGGTCGAGATCGGCGAGGGCGCCGCCGGCTCCAAGTCGAACGTGCTCTGCGACGCGCTGCTGGTCGACACGATCTCCCGCTCCGACACGTACCCCTACGTGGACGTCCGCGAGGACGACGTGTCCATGGGCCACGAGGCGACCGTCTCCAAGGTCTCGGAGGACCAGCTCTTCTACCTGATGAGCCGCGGTCTGACCGAGTTCGAGGCGATGGCGATGATCGTGCGCGGCTTCGTCGAGCCGATCGCCAAGGAACTGCCGATGGAGTACGCGCTTGAGCTCAACCGGCTGATCGAGCTGCAGATGGAGGGTGCGGTCGGTTAAGCACCGACCCGCGCTCCCCGTCAAGCCCCTCACGTAAGAAAGCGAGCACTACGACAGCCATGGCTGAGGCTCAGAATATCCCGGTGGGCTCCACCACCGCCGGCCAGATCGCGGTGGCCGCCGAGTCGACCGTCGCCACGCGCATGAGCGCGCCCGCGTCCTTCGACGTCGCGGACTTCCCCGTCCCGCACGGCCGCGAGGAGGAGTGGCGGTTCACCCCGCTGGAGCGCCTGCGAGGTCTGCACGACGGCACCGCCGTCGCCACCGGCGAGGGCGTGAAGGTCGCCGTCGAGGCCCCCGAGGGCGTCACCGTCGAGACCGTCGGTCGCGACGACGCGCGGATCGGCAGGGCGGGCACCCCGGTGGACCGCGTCGCCGCCCAGGCGTACTCCGCCTTCGAGCAGGCCTCGGTCGTGACCGTCGCCAAGGAGACCGTCCTCACCGAGCCGATCCGCATCGCCGTGCACGGCGAGGGCGGGGTCGCCTTCGGCCACCAGGTGATCGAGCTGGGCGCGTTCGCCGAGGCGGTCGTCGTCATCGACCACACCGGTGACGCGGTGCTCGCCGCAGGCGTCGACTACGTCCTCGGCGACGGCGCCAAGCTGACCGTCGTCTCCGTCCAGGACTGGGACGACAAGGCCGTGCACGTGGCCCAGCACAACGCCCTGATCGGCCGCGACGCCTCCTTCAAGTCCGTGGTCGTCACCTTCGGCGGTGACGTCGTCCGGCTGCACCCGCGCGTCACCTACGCGGGCACCGGCGGCGAGGCCGAGCTGTTCGGCCTGTACTTCACCGACGCCGGGCAGCACCAGGAGCACCGTCTGCTGGTCACCCACAACACCCCGCACTGCAAGTCCAACGTCGTCTACAAGGGCGCGCTCCAGGGCGACGACGCGCACGCGGTCTGGATCGGCGACGTGCTCATCGAGGCCTCGGCCGAGGGCACGGACACCTATGAGATGAACCGCAACCTGGTCCTCACGGACGGCGCGCGCGTCGACTCGGTGCCGAACCTGGAGATCGAGACCGGCGAGATCGTCGGCGCCGGCCACGCCTCCGCCACCGGCCGCTTCGACGACGAGCAGCTCTTCTACCTGATGGCCCGCGGCATCCCGCAGCACGAGGCCCGCCGCCTCGTCGTCCGCGGTTTCTTCGCCGGGCTGGTCCAGCAGATCGGTGTCCCGGACATCGAGGAGCGCCTGCTCGCCAGGATCGAGGAAGAGCTGGAGGCTTCGGTCGCATGACCTTCGTACGCGTCTGCGAGCTGAGCGAGCTGGAGGAGGACACCCCGAAGCGGGTGGAACTCGACGGCACGCCGGTCTCGCTCGTGAAGACCGAGGGCGAGGTGTTCGCGATCTACGACGTCTGCTCCCATGCGAACGTCTCCCTGTCCGAGGGCGAGGTGGAGGACTGCCAGATCGAGTGCTGGCTGCACGGCTCCGCCTTCGACCTGCGCACCGGCAAGCCCTCCGGCCTCCCGGCCACGCGCCCCGTCCCCGTATACCCCGTAAAGATCGAAGGGGGCAGCGTCCTTGTCGACGTACGCGCCTCCCTCACCCAGGAGTCCTGAGGCACCCATGGCAACGCTTGAAATCCGAGACCTGCACGTCACCGTCGAGGCCGACAACGCCACGAAGGAGATCCTCAAGGGCGTCGACCTCACCGTGAAGCAGGGCGAGACGCACGCCATCATGGGCCCCAACGGCTCCGGCAAGTCGACCCTCGCCTACTCCCTCGCGGGTCACCCGAAGTACACGATCACTGGCGGCACCGTCACTCTCGACGGCGAGGACGTCCTCGAGATGTCCGTCGACGAGCGTGCCCGCGCGGGTCTGTTCCTGGCGATGCAGTACCCGGTCGAGGTCCCCGGCGTCTCGGTCTCCAACTTCCTGCGCACCTCCGCCACCGCCGTCCGCGGCGAGGCCCCCAAGCTGCGCACCTGGGTGAAGGAGGTCAAGGAGGCCATGGAGCGCCTCAACATGGACCCGGCCTTCGCCGAGCGCAACGTCAACGAGGGCTTCTCCGGCGGTGAGAAGAAGCGGCACGAGATCCTCCAGCTCGAACTGCTCAAGCCGCAGATCGCGATCCTCGACGAGACCGACTCCGGTCTGGACGTCGACGCGCTCCGCATCGTCTCCGAGGGCGTCAACCGCGTCCGCGAGACCGGCGAGGTCGGCACCCTGCTGATCACGCACTACACGCGCATCCTGCGCTACATCAAGCCCGACCACGTCCATGTGTTCGCCGGCGGCCGCATCGTCGAGTCCGGCGGCGCCGAGCTCGCGGACAAGCTGGAGAACGAGGGCTACGAGGCATACGTGAAGGGTGGCGCATCCGCGTGACACAGCTGCCGGGCCTCCTCGACACCGAGGCGATCCGCAAGGACTTCCCCGTCCTGGACCGCCTGGTCCACGGCGACAAGAAGCTCGTGTACCTGGACAACGCGGCGACTTCGCAGAAGCCGCGCCAGGTGCTGGACGCACTCAGTGAGTACTACGAGCGCTACAACGCCAACGTCCACCGCGGTGTGCATGTGCTCGCCGAGGAGGCCACGGCGCTGTACGAGGGCGCACGCGACAAGGTCGCGGAGTTCATCAACGCGCCCAGCCGCGACGAGGTGATCTTCACCAAGAACGCCTCCGAGTCGCTGAACCTCGTGGCGAACATGCTGGGCTGGGCCGACG
Source organism: Streptomyces sp. NPDC002520 (assembly GCF_053595235.1). Taxonomy (NCBI): domain Bacteria; kingdom Bacillati; phylum Actinomycetota; class Actinomycetes; order Kitasatosporales; family Streptomycetaceae; genus Streptomyces; species Streptomyces sp. NPDC002520. The sequence continues at coordinate 271,628 of NZ_JBSFXG010000009.1, forward strand.
AGCCCTACCGGGTGGACCACGAGACCGAGATCGTCATCACGGAGATGGAGCACCACTCCAACATCGTGCCGTGGCAGCTGCTCGCGCAGCGCACGGGCGCGAAGCTGAAGTGGTTCGGCCTCACCGACGACGGCCGCCTCGACCTCAGCAACATCGACGAGATCATCACGGAGAAGACGAAGATCGTCTCCTTCGTGCTGGTGTCCAACATCCTGGGCACGGTCAACCCGGTCGAGGCGATCGTGCGCCGCGCCCAGGAGGTCGGCGCGCTCGTCTGCATCGACGCCTCCCAGGCCGCCCCCCACATGCCGCTGGACGTGCAGGCCCTGCAGGCCGACTTCGTGGCCTTCACCGGCCACAAGATGTGCGGCCCGACCGGCATCGGCGTGCTGTGGGGCCGCCAGGAGCTGCTGGAGGACCTGCCTCCGTTCCTCGGCGGCGGAGAGATGATCGAGACGGTCTCGATGCACTCCTCGACGTACGCCCCGGCGCCGCACAAGTTCGAGGCGGGCACGCCGCCGATCGCCCAGGCGGTCGGTCTCGGTGCCGCGATCGACTACCTGAACGCCATCGGCATGGACAAGATCCTCGCCCACGAGCACGCGCTCACCGAGTACGCGGTGAAGCGGCTGGGGGAAGTCCCCGACCTCAGGATCATCGGCCCGACCACGGCCGAGGACCGTGGGGCCGCGATCTCCTTCACGCTGGGTGACATCCACCCGCACGACGTGGGCCAGGTCCTCGACGAGCAGGGCATCGCGGTCCGCGTCGGCCACCACTGCGCGCGTCCCGTCTGCCTGCGGTACGGAATTCCCGCGACCACGCGAGCGTCGTTCTATCTGTACTCCACGCCGGCCGAGATCGACGCTCTGGTCGACGGCCTGGAGCACGTACGGAACTTCTTCGGCTGAAGGGCGTGCTGACAAGGTGAAGCTGGACTCCATGTACCAGGAAGTCATCCTGGACCACTACAAGCACCCGCACGGGCGTGGTCTCAGGGATGGCGACGCCGAGGTGCACCATGTGAACCCGACGTGCGGCGACGAGATCACTCTTCGCGTGAAGTACGCCGGCACGAAGATCGAGGACGTCTCCTACGAGGGCCAGGGCTGCTCCATCAGCCAGGCGTCCGCCTCCGTGCTGAACGAGTTGCTGGTCGGCAAGGACGTGACCGAGGCGCAGAAGATCCAGGAGAGCTTCCTGGAGCTGATGCAGTCCAAGGGGCGGATCGAGCCCGACGACGCCATGGAGGAGATCCTGGAGGACGCGGTCGCGTTCGCCGGTGTCTCCAAGTACCCCGCGCGGGTGAAGTGCGCCCTCCTGAGCTGGATGGCGTGGAAGGACGCGACGGCCCAGGCGCTGGGTGGCGCCGACGCCGAAAGGAAGACCGCATGAGCGACACCGTCGAGATGAAGCCGGCCTCGGAGGAGGAACTCCGTGAGGCCCTGATGGACGTGGTGGACCCCGAGCTGGGCATCGACGTCGTCAACCTCGGGCTGATCTACGGCATCCACGTCGATGACGCGAACATCGCCACCGTGGACATGACCCTGACCTCCGCGGCCTGCCCGCTGACGGACGTCATCGAGGACCAGGCCAAGTCCGCGACCGACGGCCTCGTCAGCGAGCTGCGCATCAACTGGGTCTGGATGCCGCCGTGGGGCCCCGACAAGATCACCGACGACGGCCGCGAGCAGCTGCGCGCGCTCGGGTTCAACGTCTGAGGTTCTTCGCACCCGCATGAGGCGGCGGCCCCCCCGGGGGGGCGCCGCCCCATTTATGTTAGAGGGGGCGGCCAGCGGG